>CAYWRH010000263.1:0-1503 GCA_964460435.1 uncultured Desulfatiglans sp. | reverse complement strand
TCTCCTCTCACTTCATATATATTCCCTTATGCAATTACCTAACCGGACATCACTGTTTTAAATCAATTCATTGTTAATAAAAAATCAGTCGGGAGGAAAAAAGATATGGCTGATCCGGAGGCATTAGGAATTGATTAAAAAAGCCGGCTGATTTCTGACTTCTGGTCTCTGCCCTCTGATCTCTTTTTTATTACCCTCCCTAATAGCCTATAGCCTAAAATGCTTCCCTGTCCCGGCATAGCCTCGTAGACTACGGCAGCCTTCTTCCAGCCTTGATCTTTCAGCTCTTTATATTGCTCACTGATAATTGTTTACTGATCATTGTATATTGATACTATCTTGACCAACACATATTGATAATATAGAAATAACATTAAAAGCATTTCAGAAAGATCATCAATCAGGATATTTACTTATCTCTTTGAAACAGGTGCCGGAGGACTCATGGCAAGAGTTATAAGAATATTGTGCTTGGTTTTGTTGGTTGTTTCTCTCAGTTTCAATCTAATACATGCTGCCGAAAATTCTAACCCGGATAATGGACCAAAACCCCTTGAAATAATCAGCATTACACCAACTGGGGAGGATGTGCCTGCTGCCAGACAGATTACATTCAAGTTCAACAGGCCGGTTGTACCTTTGGGCAGAATGGAACAGGATGCTTCCGAAATACCTATAAAAATAAAACCCGAGGTAAAAGGCCAGTGGCGCTGGATTGATACCTCCACACTTGCACTTATGATGGATGAAGAGAATACCCTTTCACTGGCTACGCGATATGAGATTACTGTAAAACCTGGAATCAAGGCTGAAGATGGAGCAACTCTCAAGGAGCCTCTAAAACATAGTTTTATTACTGAACGGCCAAAAGTAACAGATACTCAGTTCAAGATATGGGAATCCCCAGGCATGCCTGTAATACAGGTATACTTTAGCCAACCTGTTTCAAAAGAGTCGGTTCAAAAGCATTTATTTATAAAGATTAAGGATCAAGAGAAAAATCGATTTGATGTTAGTGCAGAACCTGATCCTGACATTGAAGAGATGCCTGTACCTGTAAACATGAAAAGAATAAAAAATACACAAAATATTAAAGAGTTCCAAAAAACTTGGCTCATATCACCTAAAAATGACCTTCCTCAGGATATAGAAATAGAATTTATTATTGAGCCCGGAATAAAATCTTGTTTTGGTGATGAGAAAAGTATTGAAAATCGTGTTATTGATTCCTTGCATATATTACTTTCCTTTAAATTTATAGGCATTGAATGTGAAGTTAAAAAATATGAAACGCAATTACTAAAAACTGATAACTCAAATAATAGTGAGTATCGATGTAATCCTGAACAGCCTGTTTCTCTTGTATTTTCTTCACCTATCTTTCGAAAAGAAATAAAAAATATAATAACCATTGAACCCAATCCAACACAGAAATTGATCAATGATGACTCTGATTATGATGATAACGATTATTCTATTTTTGAAAGCAGGCGGGGTTCAAAT
>CAYWRH010000262.1:0-1846 GCA_964460435.1 uncultured Desulfatiglans sp. | reverse complement strand
ATATCTTCCCTGTCCAGATTATCAGTATAAATCGAATCAGAAATGTGGCTAAGAGGTTTATTCGTAAAATATCTCCGGTTATTTAGCGTCCATCCAAAAAGAGACAAATTCTGGATGGACACTATTTAATTTGCTTTCCGGTTATTGTTTTAATATCAAGCACATCCTTTTCTCTGCCTGTAGCTGATTTGTTTTTGATTAACTTTTCCAGAGATATTACAGGAATATTTAGTTCTCCTATTTCTACAGAAATTTTGTCTCCATCAGCCTCTTTATATGTAACCCCGTCAACTTTTGTTATGATGTCAATCCTGCGGGGGATCACACCTATCTGGAAAATAATGCCTTCGGTCGAAAAATCATCCGGTTTGATCCCGTCAAGTGGCGCACCGAATCGTGCCAATGCCCTATATATTCTTTTTGAATTAATTGGATCAGGTTTGACCCATATATCAATATCCCCAGTAGCCCTTGGATATCCGTGAGTTCCCAAGGCATAGGCCCCAACTATCATAAAATCAACTTGTTCTTCTAATAATAGTTGCAACATCTCTCTGTAATCTTCGTTCAGCATCCTCTCCTCTCATAAATGCCCAGTTGTCTTTTGTAATCTCCCAGATCATGGAAAACAGTTCATTCTTTTCTGCATTAACATATTCGCTATTATCATCTTTAATATCAATTTTATTGACTATTTTCCTGTTCATTTTCATTTTAAGCACTGCCTGTTTCATATAATTTTTATGCAACTATTTGTTTTCTTTAATTTGAATATATCCTTAAAAAAAATAAGAAGATAGGCCTTTTTTACACTTCATTATGAGAGAATGTGGCTGGTGTGTCAAGGGAAGAAATAATGGTCTATTTCCTAATACTTTTAGTGTATAGTGCAATGAGCAAAGGAAAAAAACTACAAGGAACTTTCTATTATAGAAAATTCCTTGTAAATGGGATCAATTATCTTGCCATATCATACAGCTTATTTACCGTCTCCCAGTTGATCACATTCCATATGGCATCAAGGTAATCACCTCTCCTGTTCTGGTACTTGAGATAATATGCATGCTCCCACACATCTATGCCAAGAATGGGAATGCCCTTTACCTGTGCAATATCCATGAGCGGGTTATCCTGATTCGGTGTAGAACATATAGCGAGCTTTTTATCAGGTGTAACTATAAGCCACACCCAGCCAGAACCAAACCTGGCCATTGCCTCGCTGTTCATCTTCTTCTTAAACTGATCCATGTCACCAAAACTGTTTTCGATATCCTTTTTTAATTCCGCGGATGGTTCACTTTTTTCAGGGGAAAGAAGTTTCCAGAAAAGCCTGTGGTTGTAATGGCCACCGCCATTGTTACGGACCGCATCACCATATTTTGATATATTTTTCATAAGCTCTTCCAGGCTTTTACCCTCTAACTCTGTTCCCTTAACCGCCTTGTTAAGATTATTCACGTATGCAGCATGATGTTTTGAATGGTGAATCTCCATGGTCTGGGCATCTATGTATGGCTCAAGGGCATTGTAGGCGTAATCAAGGGGGTCAAGCTTAAACTCGGCATACAGGTTACCTGTAAACAAAAAAATAGAAATCAGTGTTAATATAAATGACTTCATTTTTGCCTCCTTTTTTAAATGGGTTTAATTCTTTTCATGATGCGTTAGTTAAATTTGAAATAATATAAATACTAAAACGTAACTACTCACCCCATATAAGGATAAGGAATATTGTTTCCGATAAAATAATATAGTGGATATGTAAAGTAAACATATCTGCAGATAATTTTGTTGACAACATAGTCAATTTTATCTATGCTGTTGATCATGTTTATTATGAAAGGGT
>CAYWRH010000261.1:0-1858 GCA_964460435.1 uncultured Desulfatiglans sp. | reverse complement strand
ACGTAAAAATCTACCGTTACGCAGCCACCAGGTTGAATTTTGTTGACTGTTATTTTTTTTTTGAATATAAGAGAATATTAATTTCAAACTAGAAATCTATAATTATTGAATATAAACAATTTTTTAACTTAACTATTGATTAGGGGGATAACATGATTAGAAAATCGATGAGTGGTTTATTGTTGATTGGATTTGTATCTACACTTTTACTTTTTACCTCTGCCTGCCAGCAGAAGAAACCACCGGTGCCTGTAACAGAACAACCTGCTGCAGTTGAACAGACCAAGCCGGATACTTCTGCAGAAGATGAAGCAAAAAGAAGAGCACAAGAAGAGGCGGCAAGGCTTGAGGCAGAAAGGGCAGCAGCAAAGGCAGCCATGGAATCTGAGAAGATCTACTTTGACTATGACAAGGCAGATCTCAGCTCTGCTTCACAGAGCATCCTTACCAAAAAGGCCAACTGGCTCAAGGAAAATGGCAGCTATAAACTCAAGATTGAAGGCCATTGCGATGAAAGAGGCAGCACAGAGTACAACATGGCCCTTGGCGCAAGAAGGGCAGAGGCCGCTGCAAAGTATATCAGCAATGCCGGCGTAGCATCTGACAGGCTTACCACAGTCAGCTATGGCGAGGAAAGACCTGTTGCAACAGGCCATGATGAGTCTGCCTGGTCACAGAACAGGCGTGATGAGTTTGTACTGATTCAGTAACATATAGTTTTATTTCTTAACATCTGGTGCTGGCCGGATCTCTTTTGGCCAGCACCTTTACCTTTTCTATAAAAAGCACAAAACCCATGGACAAGATATCAATAAATAGATACAGGCTTACAGCAGGCGTTATTATACTATCCTCTCTATTGTTTTTTATATCCTGCGCACAAAATCAGGAATGGATAAAGTATACCAATGATCAGATCAGTTCCCTGAAAAAGAGAACAGATGCGCTGGAGAACAACACAGGCAGCAAGATAGATAATATTGTCTCAAACCAGGCCTCCTTGATGGCTGACATAGAGTCTCTAAAGTCAGAGATGAGGGCTCTTACCGGCAGGATAGAGGATACAGAACACCTGGTTAAGCGCAACCTGGAGATGGAGCTTGGAGACTCGGACGGCGGCGGCAGCATCGCTGAGAGACTTAACCGCCTTGAGAAGATGGTAAAAGAACAACAAAAATATCTTGGCCTGGAGCCTTTTGTTAATGTGCCCTCTGAAGGTTCAGCCGGTTCAGGGGAATTTGCAGACCTTGATGCTATCAGCATGGAAAATAAGCCAAGGGATGAGGCCCTTTATGAGACTAGCCTGCTTTTGTATAAAAAGGAGCGGTTTGAAGAGGCTTTGAGCGGTTTTAAATCATTTCTTGATGAGTATCCAAAGTCAGACCTGGCTGATAATGCACAGTATTGGATCGGCGAGTGCTTTATGTCCATGAAGCAGTATAAAGAGGCTGCCATAGCCTTTGATGATGTAATCAAGAAATACCCGGATGAGAACAAGGTTCCCGGCGCCTACCTGCGGCAGGCGATTGCCATGCAGGAGCTGGGCGATACAACAAGCACCAAGGTGCTCCTTAAAAAGCTAATTAAATCATATCCTGATTCGCCAGAGGCAAAAAGGGCAAAGGAAATACTGGCAAAACTTTAATATCACAGTTTAAGGCCGCTCCTGCCTAAAAGACCGGTATGCACGCCCCTATACCCCCTTATGTTTTCCAACAGGGGGATTTTCTGTTATTTTCATGAAAATCAGCAGTTTCTGCCATTAAAATGACCTGTTTGTTTTATATTTATATTATTATTTATATAATTATCAATAATTATACAGAAAGAAGAGTATGATAATAAAAAACAGTTAAAA
>CAYWRH010000260.1:0-1878 GCA_964460435.1 uncultured Desulfatiglans sp. | reverse complement strand
GAGGGTGAAGTTTTATATCTTTCACTCGAAATCTTGAACCATTTTTCAAATTAATTCTAAGGAGGTTAATATGTTTGTTAGAAAGTTAATGGTTTTATCATTATCTGTATTACTGCTAATGAGTTCATCGGCATTGTCTGTCCCTGAAAAGGTTCAGCTTAGGGCACAGGACCGGGTGGAGATAGAACAACTGATGTGGGAATATATTCAGGCGCTTGATTCACACAATGCAGAGGCCTTCATCAGCAAATTTACTCCTGACGGTGAATTTATAAGCAAGGATAGCACTGCAAAAGGCCGTGATGCCCTTAAGAAGATGGTAGTTGATGCCTGGCAGAAGATGGATGCCAGTAAAAAGGATGGAAAGAAGACGCCCCACATGTATCACATAGTCACAAACCCGCATATTGAATTTATAGATGATAATCATGCACGTTACCATGCCTACTGGATGGGTGTGCTTGAAACCGGCGGAGGTATTGTTACTGCGGGGCGCGAGGTAAATGATCTGGTTAAAATAGACGGCAAATGGCTCATCAGGCTCAGGGATGTAAGTCCGGGTAACTGATTATTAACACGCTGGTTAATCAAATAACGGCAAAATCAAAAGGAAAAAATCATATGGCTAACCATGACTGGATTGATATCTCAATACCCCTTGGAAAGGAGATACCTGAGCTTCCTATGGAGGCATCCGAGCGTGAGGTACCCAGATCAAAGGTGGAACGTTTTTTTGATGTGGAAAAGGGCGACAAGGTCACCATGTCCAGAATAGAAATGGATTCCCACAGCGGAACCCATATTGATTCACCCCTGCATTTTATCAAGGGCGGCACACCAATAGATAAAATGCCCATAGATACTGCTGTTGGCCCTGCAAGGGTCATAGAGATAATGAACGAAAAAGAGATAACAATCAAGGAGCTTGAACCGCATGGGATAAGAAAAGGGGAGAGAATCCTGTTCAAGACAAAGAATTCACCGCGTGTATATTCATCAAGACTGTATAAGGGCGATTATGTGGCCATTACCCCTGAAACGGCTGAGTACCTTGCGAATACAGGCATAATACTGGTTGGTCTTGACTATTTAACCATTGCCGGCATGAATCCGCCGGAAAATATAACGGCAGTCCATCTTGCCTTTTTAAAAAAGGGGATATACATACTTGAGGCTATTAATCTCGATGGTGTAATCCCTGGAAATTATGACCTTATCTGTCTGCCTTTAAGGCTGAATAAAGGGGATGCTGGCCCATGCAGGGCTGTAATCCGTCCCTTATTCTGAGCGTGCCTATGGATCAATAGACAGGAGGATTGATATGAAAAATACAGTAAGGTCAGGGCCAGGGAGTAACCCCCTGAATTTATGCAAATTGTAAAATAGATTGACAAATTGCATAAATATTGTTAATCATTTGCCATGATAAATCGAAATGCAGAAAAGACAATTGAAAACCTGCTGGCCGGATTTCCCATTGTTACCCTGACAGGACCGCGTCAGTCGGGCAAGACTACACTTGCTAAAGCGGTTTTTAAGAATAGGCCATATGCTTCCCTGGAAGAGCCGGACCTGAGGCAGGCCGCTTATGAAGATCCACGTTCCTTTCTGGCAAGATTTCCTGACGGTGCTGTTCTGGATGAAGTGCAGAGGTGCCCGGAAATTTTATCTTATCTTCAAACAATAGTGGATAATGATGGCCGTATGGGTTTGTTTATATTAACCGGGTCCCAGCAATTTGGCCTGATGTCAGGCATTACACAGTCTCTTGCAGGACGAACCGCCTTTGTGGAATTACTCCCTTTTTCTGTCCATGAACTTACACTAGTATCATGTAACATTTTATATTTCGCATATTAAAAAAGTATGATATAAAGG
>CAYWRH010000259.1:0-1916 GCA_964460435.1 uncultured Desulfatiglans sp. | reverse complement strand
TCCCGCTCATGAGATTTATGCACATGCCACAGGCCTTTGACTCCGTGAAGTCAAACAAGTACTCGCATTATCGCACCTGTTTATGTTGCCTTCCCCATCGTCCAACAAGGTCGGCACTCCCAAAAGGTGATTTCGGAGCTCGTAACTCACGCCTATGCATCCCCTACTAACGCTTCCCCATGCCATCACTGGTCATCGAGGCATAGCTCGGGGCCGGAGTGGATCGCTACTCCTTTCTCCGTAAAGGACTTGGTTTTATCTATTCTCTTAAAACCTCACCTTCTATCTCAAGCCGGTTTTGACCGGCGCTTTCGGATTGTCCCAATATCTACACACGGCCTTGACTGCCAGTGCGCAATTTATCTTCTATAATATGCCACACGCCGGTTTTGACCCCGCCTTACGGGCCGAGAGGTAGAGAAAATTCTCTCTCAAAGAAAACTCCTTCCATGTCTATCACTTCAGAAAGACTTTTTTCTAGAGCAATTTTAAATGACTTCATAAATTCTGATTCATTATTTCTTCTATGATCTATGATTCGGATAGAAGGATAGGGTTTTAAACGTAAAATAAAGTAAAAAGGTTCTTTAGAACCCTCTAACTCCTCATATTGTCTATTAGTAAATTCACCACCCTTGTAGTAAAAAATATCCTTCGAATGTCCATCCCGATGTTCATCTTTGGATTGCTCAAAGCCATATTCAAGAGCTACTTTATTTATTGCCTTATAAAGTTTTTTATAATCCTCTTCTGATGCAGGCTTCGATCTGTAGGTAGACGAGAGCTTTCCTATATTATAGTTGCCCACGTAATCTGTATAGCATGAAGTTAAGCCTGCGAATAATAATAACAAAATAGAGATAGTTATAAATATTTTTTTATTTTTCATTCTAACACCATAAATAAATTCAATATTAGATTCGGTTATTCTTTTTTATCTTTCTCGAACAAAGACGAGATACCAAAAGGAATGACACCTAATGCCTTATATGCCAAACCCCCTATTCCTGAAATTCTAGGAACACCAGTCATACTAAGTTGACCTTTTACCCAATCTCCCTCATCCAAAAGTCTATCATGTATTTCACAAAAATAATCTGTATCATTAAGTGGTTTAAAATTATTCTTATTTCCTAAAGTATGTTCAAAATCGCCAGGAATTTTATCGTCATTTGCACCCCAACCACGACCACCATACCAACCGTATCGAGGTATTATAAAACCACCTATTAAAATTGCGCTATCCTTTATAATGCTTTCACCACTACATATTGCTTTTCCAATATTTATCAAATCTCGTGGAACAGTATATAGATAACTCAGCTGTCCAATGGCAACACCAAAGGCATCTACAACAGCAGACTCAGCAGTATCATAAACAGCTTTTCCAATTTGTGTAGCCCCTTTACCTATCTTACCGGAATCTCCTGTCACTGCCCCACCTATAATATTCCCAACTCCCATAGCCGCTTCAGCGACTCCTTTTACCCCCCATATATTTCGTTCAGAAACCCATTCCATTGTTTTCATAAAACCATTTCCAATAATATTAAACGCATCAGTTATAGCCTGCCAAGTTTGGCCCAAAAGACCCTTTAAGCTATCCCAAAATTTTTCACCCCATTCCCAGAAGTGCCCGCTTGGATCAACATAAACCAAAGGGTTATTCAGGCAATAAGAATACCTGTTTAACGACTGCGGGTTATAAGGCGCCTGCACAATTGTATCAGGCGAAATGAACCTGCCAATGAAAGGATCATAAAGCCTTGCGTTGTAGTTGTAAAGGCCGTTTTCTGCATCAAGTTCCTGGTCTGTATATTTGTAATCTGATGTGTTTGCCCCTGAATGGCTCCTCACACTTCCAAAGGGCATATACTCTGTTGATTCTATCACATATCCTGATGCATCAGTCATAA
>CAYWRH010000258.1:0-1918 GCA_964460435.1 uncultured Desulfatiglans sp. | reverse complement strand
AATATAGACTACAGGGTGAGAGGCAGGAAATACGTAGTTTACCGGAGGCTTACGGGGGTGGAGCTCCCGCGAGAGATACAGAAATTAATTGTTTTATGAGGTTTACGTGACGATGTGTCGCCCTGTCAGGATTTGATAATCAGGTGTCGCAATTCGACCCAGGCCTTTAGCTTAGGCTGATATGTTTCGCGCCTGCGGCGCTTACTGTTTCTATCCGGCTGAATATTGTATTTTTCTTCTGCTTCCTCCTTACCTGTCGCCAGGTACCATTTCTCCCCTTGGCAATTCATCAATCGATAGAATATATTGAAGCAAATCCGGTACTAAGAAAAATGGTGGCAAGCCCTGAACAATACTGATGGTCTTCAGCCTATGCGCGAGCAACGAAGAAAGGGATTATACCCGCACAATCAGAAAATAGGAACTGTATGAATTTCTATTTTTAATCCTGGATCACAGAGCCAGGCCACACTGGTTAGAGATCGTCTCACTATGAGGGCACCCGCGCGCATTCTGCAAAGCAACATTACCGAAATATCAGCCTACGATAACTTTTTTAGATAATTAAGACCAAAATAGTCGGCGGGAACATTTCCTATAAAATACTTTACCTTATGTAGAAAAACGGGGTTTTTCTACAGGCTCGTTAGGAGCAATGGGTTCGGCTCTTATAAAAGACGTGCGGGGTTGAAAAGGCAGAAAAAATTGGTGTTTCCTTGAATAATAAGGATAAATTTAACGCTTGCCGTTAAGTGTTAAATTTGATATATTATATATATGATTAGGACATTTAAAGATCGGGAAGCCGAAAAAATCTTTAAAAGAGAATTTTCGAGGAAAATACCACCAGATATTCAACAAATTGCCTTGAGAAAATTAAGAATGCTCAATCGCTCAATTAATTTAAATGATCTTAAAGTCCCTCCTGCTAACCGACTTGAAAAATTGAAAGGAAGTCGGGCAGGACAATATTCAATCAGAATAAATGATCAATGGAGGATATGCTTTGAATGGCATCAAAATGAATCTTTTAAAGTGGAAATCGTCGATTATCATTGAGGACTAACTAAATGATTAAAAACAATTTGAACCCAATTCACCCCGGTGAAATTCTTCAGTACGAATTTATTGAGCCATTCGGCCTTAATCAGAATAAACTGGCTCAGGCGATTCACGTTCCTGCCCGGCGGATAAATGAAATAATTTTAAAAAAAAGAAGTATAACTGCTGATACCGCACTACGACTGAGTCGATATTTCAATAACTCCCCGCAATTCTGGCTTGGCCTACAAATGGATTATGAATTAGATATGGCAGAAGACAAAATGGAGAAAAAAATACTAAATGAGATAAAGCCGCGGATGGCGACCAGATGAAAGAAAGAACCCCGCCCGAAGACAAGAGCCAAAACATACAGACGCCTAACGAGACTGTAGAAAAAGTCCCGATTTCGTGAAAAATGTGTCACCTTTCCTTATATAATAATGTAAAGGAAAGGTGACGCACATGGCACGCTGCAAAGACTATTCATACGAGCAAACGAAGCTTATCCAGGTTTCCTGGCATAATCAGATACTGCGGGGACCTTCGAACATACCTTGAATGAAGTAATCGATTCGGTAGACCTGTCGCTCTTTTAAAAACGATATCACAATGATGTCACCGGCGCAAAGGCATACGATCCCGGGATTCTTCTCAAAATTGTTTTGTACGCGTATGTCGGCACCGAAATATAGTTTCCCAAAAACAGCGAAAAAGATTTCCCATTACATCGATGTTGACAATATAATGACAAAAGTAATCCTTCCCCTGAGGTGGATTTATTTTTTAAGACAACTTTTTAGTCCGGTTTAAGGTGATTCTGAAAGGTAATTTTACAATAACCGATGGAGTCACAAATGTCTAAAAAGAAGAGTGA
>CAYWRH010000257.1:0-1970 GCA_964460435.1 uncultured Desulfatiglans sp. | reverse complement strand
ATTTAAGATGCTGAGGTTAATATTATTATGAAAAGATACATTCTTGGCCTTATCACTGTCGTATTGTTGATCACAATCACCATTATCCTTTACCCTTACAGAGCGACCAGGGCGCCTTTATCTCAAAAAAAAGTTGATCCCAAAACAGAGATGGTAAAAAGAATCGCCAAAATGATTAAGGAACAATCAAAGTTTAAGGATCAAAAATTACCAGATGTCAAACCAGCGCCTGTGATAGAGGAAAAAGAAAAGGAGCCACAGGACAGGGTAATGGCAACCTCTTTAAGGGAAGAGATTAAAAGGTATGCAGAAGAGGGTAAAAAGGATATCAGGATAGTCCTCAATACAACAGATGATAAAGAAGAGGTGTCAAACAGTGTCATTAATGCTGGAGGAAAGGTTATAAGAAAACGCCCCGGTTTTATGGCAGTAGAGGTGCCCACAGATAAGGCAGAGCAGATTATAATGGGTAACAGTTCAATAGGATTTGCACGGCTGCCATTCAAATTTTTCCCAACCGGAGTAGTTACAGAGGGTGTCAACCTTACCGGCGCAAATATATTTCATGACACCATTTACCGGGGTGCTGGCGTAAAGGTGGCTGTTCTTGATGGGGGCTTTAAAAATTTAACAGCAGCAATATCAGCAGGTGAGCTGCCTGCAAATGTTGTCACCCATGATTTTTCAGGTTCAGGGCTTCAGACTGAATCCATGCACGGGACTGCCTGTGCTGAGATAATCCATGATATGGCCCCGGATGCAGAACTTCATCTTCTGAAAATGGGCGATGAGATAGACGCTTATGATGCTATTGATTACTGCATTGAAAACCATATCGATATAGTAAATTTATCTATGGGCACATTTGGTACAGGCCCGGGCGATGGAACAGGCCCCCTGGATGAGGCATTTGATGAGTTGAGGGATGCAGGAATACTGGTGGTTGCTGCTGCAGGTAATTATGGGAATATGACCTATGAAAAAGATGGAATATCCATGACAGTAGGGTCACACTGGGAAGGGACTTTTAATGATTATAACAATGACACCTGGCATGAGTTTAGACCTGGAGATTCAAATAGCTATTATAATGTACTATTTGCTATCCCAGACAAGGATGATGATCATAAACCCAGAACCACCGAAGTGTCTATCTTTTTAAGATGGAATAGCTGGCCTGTTACAAATATTGATTATGACCTTGAGCTTTATACATATAATTATTCTACCCAGACAATCGGGGCAACCCCTGTTAAAAGCTCTACAACCTTGCAAACTGGGACCCAACCACCTATCGAATATATATCTCTTGATGTTCCCGACAGTGCAACTGAAGGGGTTTTTTATGCTATAAAGGTAAAAAGGCATACATCCGGAATCCCAACGGGTACCAAAATGGAAATATATCTTGGTGGAACCAGCCAGTTTATCCCTTTTAGACAGGTCAATGGTATACTTAATAAGTCTGCACTTGCCACATCAACAAGCTCAATCTCCGAACCTGCTGACGCAGAAAGTGTTCTGGCAGTTGGGGCTATTGATTATACTAAATGGCAAACCGGCCAGCAAGAGGAATTCAGTTCACAAGGGCCAACAAATGATTGGAATGGAAGTTCCGCTAGAATAAAACCTGATATCATGGGCCCAGATGGAGTTACAACATTCACATATAGTGACCTATTTTATGGCACATCTGCAGCCACTCCTCATGTGGCAGGGATAGCAGCTTTAAACCTAAGTATGAATCCAAATATGACTCCTGATGAGTTGCAGGGGTTTTTAGAGAAAAACGCCACAGATATGGGCAACACAGGGAAGGATAATGTTTATGGTGCTGGAAGAGTAAATACAATTATAGACTTCCCAATGGTAAAATCTCATCAGAAGATTAGTGATACTGAAGGAAATTTCACAGGAATACTTGATGGTAATGATTTTTTTGGATCTTCCGTTGCCTCTATAGGTGATCT
>CAYWRH010000256.1:0-2006 GCA_964460435.1 uncultured Desulfatiglans sp. | reverse complement strand
GATGCTTCAATATTTATAAAAGGTAATAACCTGTTTGATAAGTATTATTACGAATGATTTGATCCTCATGCAGTAAGAAGCCTTCTTTTATGTTTAAATATAAAATTTTAGGCTGTTGAGATATTGAACACCGCATGCCTCCTGTCTTTATAACGCAGTATGAAGGCAGGAGTGTTTCATTTTCAGAGAGGAAATATCTATGAAAAAACAAATATTATTTATTCTGTTATTATCCTGCTTTTTATTCAATTTAAATTATTATGCCTCAGATGCGAAAACAGTCAGCATCACTGGTGCGGTAAAGCAACCTTTGAATCTCTCAATGGAAGACCTTGGCAGATTCAAGATAGTCCGTATTCAGTTAAACGAAATCTTGAAGGACAAGTCATATAGGGGCGCATGGTACTATAATGGCGTGCCTCTCAGGACTTTACTTGAAACGGCCTATATCGAAAAAGAGGAATCTGCATTTAGTAAGGCAATAGACCTTGCTATCCTTGTCAGAAACAGTGAAGGCGAACAGGTCGCTTTATCATGGGGTGAAATATTCTACCAAAATTCATACGACATTATTATCGCAACCTCTGCAACACCCATCAGGCCCCACCATGATTGCAGTTCTTGTCATACACCTGAAGAAACAGAACCAAGGATGAAACAGTTTGACCGTACAATCGGCTTCCCCAAGCTTGTTATTGCCTCTGACGGGTTTGCAGACAGGTCTATTGAAAATATCACAAGCATAGAGGTAATTAACCCTGCCCCCAGAATGCCCTCTGATAAGTCAAAGGCCCTTAGAACTGACTCATTAGTTGTCACAGGAAAGGTGAAAAAGGAATTAACCATAAACGATTTTTCAGGATTTAATAACCGAAGGAAAACGACATTCATCCATATGGGTGAAGGCAGGGGCTATCATGGAATTGATGATTACTCAGGCATACTGTTTAACGATATCCTTGAAAAGGCAGGGATAGAACCGAAACTGTCACAGATATTTCATATCTCCGCCCCTGATGGCTACAGGACAACCTTCTCCTATGGAGAGGTATTCCTTAACAGGGTTGAAGATAACACCATAATAGCTGACTTGAAAAACGGGAAAAAGATAGATACGGAAGGGAAATTTGTATTTATCCCCTCAGACGACCTTATGGCTGACCGTGATATAAAGTCTGTGAATAGAATAGAGGTAATTGATCTTAAGAGAACTCCGAAACTCACCTATATTGGGATCGGTCCTGGTGACACTGACCTTATTACAATGGAGGCAGTAACAGCCATGTCAAGGGCTGATGCGTTTATTTGTTCTCCTGACATGCAAAAGCAGTTTGGTAAATATATGGGTGACAAGCCCATACTTTTTGATGTTTATGATTTTTCTCACAAGGAAGCAAAAAAGAAAGATGCCGGACTATCATCTGATGAGGTAAGTAAAACAGCAGAAGAGAGAAAAACCGCAATGGCAGATGCCATTAAGGCAGAGTTAAAGAAGGGTAAGCATGTCGCCATACTGGAATATGGTGATCCGACTGTATGGAGCGGTTCGGAATATATCATGGAGTATTTTGATAAGGATATGTTTGACATAATTCCAGGCCTAAGCTCCTTTAATGTTGCAAGTGCATTATTAAAGAAGCACACAGGGTGCAAAGGCTCTATAGTCCTCACAACCTCAAGGGGGATTCTTGATAACAAACCCATGTTTGAGGCAGCCGCTAAAAATGGCGAGACCCTGAGCATATTTATGGCTATGAGGGATATAAAGGATCTGGTTGAATTTTTCAATTCAGTATACAAGGCTGATACACCAGTCCATATAGCCTACAGGGCAGGGTACTCGGCAAGTGAGAAGGTAGTTATAACAAACATCAAGGAGATGAAAACGGTGATTGATTCTGAATCTGAGAAAAATCTGTTCCTTGTATTTGTTGGGCCGTGTCTAACCGATTTGAGCCTGTTCAATACTTAAATAATCAATAAAAACAACATAATACAAAGGGGTA
>CAYWRH010000255.1:0-2103 GCA_964460435.1 uncultured Desulfatiglans sp. | reverse complement strand
TCCCCTCCCCTGGCCCCTCCCACAAGGGGCAGGGAATTTTCTTGCCCTGTCAAAATTCTTTGCTACCATCTATTATTCTCCACCCTTTATCTTCAATCTCTCTATCTCAGTAAACCCGCTGTATGATGAAATTACAACCTGTTCTCCTGGTTCCAATCCTTCCACTACCTCTATAAAACTGCTGTTGCGTCTTCCAAGCCTGATTGTTCTCTTTACTGCCTCTGTGCCATCTTTAGTTACAACAAATATCCAGTTGCCGCCTGTATCCTGGTAGAATGCGCCGTTTGGAATGAGCACTGCCTCTGATTCATCACCAAGCGTCAGCTTTGCCTGTAATGTCTGTCCCCGGCGTAATGCAGGAGGTTCTTTATCTACAAACTCTATGTCCACCTGAAATTTGCCATCATTTACCTGTGGATAAATCTTTTTGACTTCCGCTTTGTAATCTTTGCCATTATGCTGATAGGTCACAGATTGCCCTATATCAACGCGGTTTATATAAAACTCATCAATGTCTGCCTGAAGCTTGAACTGGTCAGGTATATCGATCTGCCCGATACGAACACCGGGCATGATGTTCTGACCCACCTCGGCATCAAACCCTGAGAGTTTGCCAGTGATCGGGGCCTTTATATTCAGGTCTTCAAGATTTTTCCTGGCGGTTATCAGATTCTTTTCAAGGCGTTCAGTAGCACTCCTTTGTGCTTCGAGCTGCTGCCTTTGCAGGCTCTCATCGGTTTTCTGACTCTCCTTTGACAGCTTAAGAAGGTTTTGCTGATAGATCAGCTCATTTTCTTTATCAACCAGCTCCTTTTTGCTTATAAATCCAAGTTCGCCAAGCTCACGGTCTGCAGTAAGTTCTCTCTCAAGTGTTCTCAACTGATGCTCTATATCCACTATTGTCCGGGCGTTATTCAGCCTGTTTTGCTCCAGCGATAATTCTATGGTGCGCATGTTATTAAGCTGCTCTGCAACCTGTGCCTCAGCGTTGGTTACCTGTAATTGCAGAGCACTGTTTGTTAGACTCACAATAAGATCACCTTTGTTAAGGACATCTCCATCCTCAGCATATACCTTATCAACCTTCCCGCCATCGATTGCATCGAGAAATACGGTAGTACGCGGCACAATGTTTCCCCTTATGGGGATGTAGTCTTCAAATATGCCAGTGGTTACTTTGGCTAATGTAAGTGTATCTGCCTGAACCCTGAAGCTGCGGTCGCCATTCAGACTCATCACTGACCAGATTACAACTCCCACAATGATTAAAGCGATGGAGGATATGATTATATATTTCCATTTCTTTCCGGAGTCTTCTATCTTCTGGTCCATTGCAGCGCCTGAACCGGCCATAGCACTTGAAGGAGTCAAAAAGACTGCCTTAGCAAGGTTCTTCTCATCTGTGATATTTTTAATTTGATTCAACATTTTATTAATCGCCTTTTCTTTTATTATGAATACTGTCTAGGCTGCATTTTATTTCTATAGCCACTATCGTAGAAGGGGCACAGGGCCTGTGCCCTTGTGGGCACGATGCATTGTGCCCCTTCTACATTTTCTGGAATTAATCAGTTTCATCAAATGGTTTGGTTCTTTCTTTTTCCAGAACGATGGTTTCCAGGTTTTCAATACGCCTTTTAAAACGGCCTAAAAGACCTGACAAGTCCTCGCCGGTTTTTGATTCACTTATTCCAATGTTTCTGCGTGATTTGACAATGTCGCCTATCACACATATTGCCACTATCATCACTATCATTGTCCAAAGATTCATTGTCATACCCTCCTCATTTGTCTGTTCAATGTTCGGTATTGTCTTTCCTTTAGAGCAATGATCATGCCACTGAGTTATATTATTGAATTAATTACTTATTGTGATTTTTATCAAAAACATATGGACTAATTGTGTCCGATATCGTACATTCCTTTTGTACGAAAACGAACATTTGGTATAAAAATGGCGCAAGGCACAAGGTTCATGGCACAAGGTAAAAGCTTTAATGTTAAAAGCAAAAATGTAAAAACATATTTACCAAAAGAGTAGAGAGACCACCGGAATAAAACTTTTATTTTTCTTTCCTCCGTGTTCTCCGTGACCTCCGTGGT
>CAYWRH010000254.1:0-2144 GCA_964460435.1 uncultured Desulfatiglans sp. | reverse complement strand
TTTATTTTTTTTTATTATGCTATTTTCTTTAGAGAATCCTGCTGTTGGAACAATTAAACTGGAATTGTATAACCATAATAATAATTTAGTTTTGAATTTAATGAATATTTCTCAAAAGGAATTTTTAATAAATAAAAGTTTTACTATTGGGTCTTCAGTTGACCCTTTTGAAGTATAACTTTTAATAACAGATAGAAATGGGAAAAGTTTCCTATTTGAACCAATGGTAAATATAGGGCCCATAACAAATAATGATCTGATAATATTAAAACAAGGTCAATTTATAGAGAAAGAATACAAGATAGAAAGATTAATTTTGTATTATGACTTAGTTGCTGGCCATTATACAGTAAAAGCTGTCTATAAGAACAAATATTGGGTGGACAAAGGAGTTTTCAGTGATACCCTAATATCGAATCCGGTAAGTATTATAGTGACAGAAACCGATATTAAAAATAGCATGAAGTGATAGTGAAAGACCGTCATGACAAAGTTGTTTCAAAAAGAAAGCAATTGTTATCAAGCCTACACTTTTTTTAGCCAAAAAATATAATCATTTTGTTCTTTGAAAATTGAATATTAAAAACTGGTACGATTAAAAATCCAATGGTTCCCAACTTTGCGGGACTATTGAGCTTCTACTAATTCTCTCTTTCCTCAGGCTGATGGCAGAATAGTGACCCACACCTATGATGAGACAAGGGCAGGTTATTTTAATAAAGGCGCCCTTACCACACTATCCTCCCCTGAAGCGGTCTATGAGTTTAACTACGATAATATGGGCCGTCAGGTAAAGGAGCAAAGGACAATAGATGGTGTAACCTATCAGACAGATAGACAATATGACATTGCCGGAAGGCTAGAGCATATCATCTATCCTGATACAGGAAGGACACAATACAATTACAGTATAATGGAATGGGGTTTCTTAAAGAGGTAAGAAAAGAGGGTGCCTCATACCCATATATAAAGATAGAGGATACAGATTATAATGCCTTAGGCCAGATAAAGAAGACCCAATATGGCAATGGAGTAAATACAGCCTATGAGTATTATGAGGATGGGAGTTACAGGCTCAAGGATATCACCACAACAAGAAACGGGACACCGATACAGTATATCCATTATGAGTTTGATGAGGCAGGCAACATCGAGGCAATGGATGTTACCACCCATACCAATACCCAATACACGGTAAACCATGATTTTACCTATGACAGTGTAAACCGCCTAAAGACAGCAACGGCTATATGTTCAAATGATCAGACCCGTGCATACACCCAGGGTTATACCTATGACCTTGCAGGGAACATGACCAATAAAACAGGTATTGGCGGGTGGGATGTGCTGACATGGGAATCTGCTGTTAACAAGCCAAGGATAAGACCAAAGAGTATAAGGTTTGATGCTGAGGTGGCTGGCATAGCCAATAGAAGCATAATAAATAATCAGGATCAGAAGCCCATACAGATAACATATCAGGGGGTAACAACAAACCTTTATTATGATGGGGCAGGAGAGAGGATCAAAAAGGTTAAGGGTACTGAAACTGTTATTTATGTTGGGGGGATATATGAGGTAAGAAACGGCCAGGCAATGAGCTACATATATGCCAATGGCCAGAAGATAGTCACATTAGCAAACAATAAAGAATACTACACCCACTCAGACCATCTTGGCTCTACAGCCATAGTGACCGATGAAACAGGCAACATGGTTGAGGAAATAGGTTATCTGCCCTTTGGTTCAACCCTGTTCAGAAATACCTTTAATGGCAGCACATGGGCATCAGCATACAGATTTACAGGCCAGGAGTTTGACCCAGAGTATCACCTGTATAATTACAATGCCAGGCTCTATGACCCGATCATGAGCAGGTTTATCACTCCTGATACGATAGTGCCTGATCCATATAACCCTCAATCCCTTAACAGGTACTCATACTGTTTGAATAATCCGTTGATATATACTGACCCGAGCGGGCATGAACAAATCACATATGACGAATGGCAAGCCTATATGGCGATTCTAGCGCAGGCATATAGTTTGTATGAAGTGTGGCCCCAGTTGGGTGGAATAATAAGTGGGCTAGGGGACATCCTATAATCCTTCTGTCAAGATAATAAATAATCTTTTTAAAAACA
>CAYWRH010000253.1:0-2174 GCA_964460435.1 uncultured Desulfatiglans sp. | reverse complement strand
GAAGTCTCACCTTCTATCTCATGCCGGTTTTGACCGGCGCTTTCGGATTGTCCCGTAACTATGCACTTTTGATCTCTAAAGATATTATGGCGGTCAATACCTCTGACCATAATATGATGCAGTGCATCTGGTGCGTCTATGCGTGATCTTCTTGGCATGGTCTTTCATTAACACGGTATCTCATCTATGTCAATTTAATTTACCTTTTTACCTACGTCCCCTAGTTCCATTACATATAGCCTTATTACCACTACAACTTATCCATGTAAAGCATAAAAGCATAGTCGTCCCCATTGTTGTCCCCTAGTCTTCTAAGATTGGTAAAATTGGTAAGGTTACCAAGTTCAGGGGGTAAAGCACCTGTAATTTGATTTACCTGTAAATGATGTCAAGGTAAAACCCCCGGCCACCCACCCCTCAAAATGGTCGAAGATCACGCTGAAAGCGTGATTAAAGATAAAAAACTTCAACCGTCTTGATATTAATGATGACCGCCCTTAATTCCTTAATTCTGTCCAATGTCAAGGGCTGACCCCGTTTTTTCACTATGTCAAGGGCTGACCCCGTTTTTTCACTAATCATCCATGATTCTATATTTGAAAAGCTGTGATTTATCATCCCAAAAATAATACCTTGTCCCACCAGCATCATAATGGAAATAAGAAATAGCATTATGCTTAATTATTATTTTATCACTTTCATTACCTTCTCCTATGCACTCACCAAATCCTTGCCCACATGCAGTTAAATAATTTCCTGGTTGAACGATTTCTATCCCATAATTTGCTATTTTCATACCGATAAAATCAATTTTTGGATATTGTTTTTTTGCCTCAAGATAATATTTGTCTTCTAATATATCATAGATTTTTAAAAACTTATTATTGCTTGTACTAGATGAACCAAGGAGAACAAATATAGCAAGTCCCTCTTTATTAATAGGTTGTAATATATAAGCATGATCAATTATTCCATCGCCGTTAAAATCACCTTCAGTACTCAAATATTTAGTTTTGCTTTTATCCCGCCATTCTCTAAAAAACCTTTTATCTTTCGGGAATTGCCATCCATCAGGAGGCTTCAATAGTTCACCACTATTTGTGCAAATCATGCAAAACATAAATAAAAGAGTAAATAAACCAATTTTATAATAAGCCATTTAATTCCCTCCATATATAGTTACTTGACTAAACGGCCACGGGTGTTACGAAGGCCGGGTTGCCAACCTACTTTGGGTTCACCTTTCCATGGAAAAGTTTGAAAATGAAAACAATTTGTTTCCTCCATAGCCATGCTATTATTAACGTCAAAACATTTTGAATAGGCATTTTGAGCCTCATTTGTGGTTATTGTTCGATTACTATTTTTCCCTAAATCAAATGCTTTATTAGTGCTATGTGCATAAGAACCTTCTCTAAAACCAGAGGTTATTGTAATATTCCTTTTTAATTCATGTGCCATACAATATGCACATTCCATTGTTGTTTCGTCTGATGGCGCAACTGCATTATCAGCTTTACTTATAATTACTGTATAATTTTGGGTCTTATCTATATTTGCTTGAGAGCTAGAACCTCCTCCTAAATTCCCTCCATTATTCTTTTTCACCCCTCCTGAATTCCCTCCCTGGGGGGCAGAAGAGCTTGAATATCTTTCACGCCTTTCTATTAGAGTTTCATTACTTATTTCTGGAGACTCTGGGACTGGCTCCATCACACGCCAAACGCCCCATGACCCCAAAATTTGCTCACTAGTTAAATAGGCTAACCCACCAAAACCATTTGTGCACATATAAAGTCTGGGAGTAGTAACCACAATTTCAGGCATCAACCATTCTCCAGTCTCTTCATCGTAAGTCCATCCATCTCTTAACAAATCTTCCTCTGACACATGCCCGCTCGGATCAACATAAATCAAAGGATTATTCAGACAGTATGAGTACCTGTTCAAAGATTGCGGATTAAACGGCTCCGGCGCTATCGTATCCGGCGATATAAACCTTCCAATGAAAGGATCATAAAGCCTGACATTGTAGTTGTAAAGGCCGTTTTCTGCATCAAGTTCCTGGTCTGTATATTTGTAATCAGATGTATTTGCCCCTGAATGGCTCCTTTCAGTACCAAAGGGCATATACTCTGTTGATTCTATCACATATCCTGATGCATCAGTCATAA
>CAYWRH010000252.1:0-2206 GCA_964460435.1 uncultured Desulfatiglans sp. | reverse complement strand
CTAACTTATATTATTTTTTATTAATAAAATTAGCTTGCATTTATAAAAATTACCGATTAAAATCAGAAGAAATGATCTGGATTATATTCAGACCAGTTTCGTTCATAAGGAAACGACTTTTAAAGTGGCATCCTTTGTGTAGTGAAACTTATCTTTAATGTGGAAGGAGGATGTCACAATGGCTAATGGAATTGTAAAATGGTTTAATGATCGTAAAGGTTTTGGCTTTATCGAACAGGATAATGGACAGGATCTTTTTGTTCATCATTCAGGAATCGTATCAAACGGCTTTAAAAGCCTGAACGAAGGCGATCATGTTACATTTGAAGTAGAAAATGGACCAAAGGGTCTTTCTGCAAAAAATGTCAAAACATTATAACTTATCCATTTAGATAAGCATAAAAGGCGTTTCATTTTAAAGGAACGCCCTTAGTATTATGTTTAACCGACTGAAAAAGATTATAAACCGACCAAATATAGCCATTGACCTTGGGACTGCCAATACGCGTATATTTTCTTCTGATATTGGCCAGGTCAGGGAAAGTCCATCTACTGTGCGCCCTCCTGAAGTCTCCGGAAATAATTCCTTTTCAGGCGATTACATATCCTATCTGAACAGTAAGATCTCATATAATCCGCTCCGTGGAGGAGTAATTGTTGATATCTACAATGCCATCAACCTGCTTAAACCTTTACTGAAGGAGGCAAGAAGAGGCCTCAGGCCGCCGATCTCCCTTGCCTCTGCACCGACAGATACCTCAGCAAAAGAACGTGAACTCCTTGCAAAGGCCATTATCGAGGCTGGCGCATACCGTGTAGCAATAATCCCTGAAGTATGGGCTGCTGCAATAGGGGCAGGCATTGATGTAACCTCAGAACATGCTCAGGCCTTGATTGATATAGGTGAAGGTGTCACAGATCTAGCGGTAATCCGTGATGGACAACTGATATATACCGCCGCAATCCGAACTGCATGCAGCGATCTTAAAAAGGCCGTTAGATCTGCAATTGTGTCAAGACATAAGGTATATGTCTGTGGAGCCGAGGCAGAGCGTCTCACAAACACTATCTCATTAATTTTAATGGGTGAATCAGCAGACCCCAGATACATTACTGTTAAGGGAAATGATATCTTTAAAGGCAATGAGGTAACAATTGAGATAAACGAAAAAGATATTGCAAATGCAATGCATCCAGTAATAAACAGGATACTGAAGATGGTGGAGTTTAATATCAGAAGACTTCCTAATTCAGTATATGATGAGATCACCGAATCAGGGATATGCCTTTCAGGAGGTGGTGCGCTTATATCCGGGATAGACAATCTGATCAAGTCGCGCACAAGCCTTGATGTCAGGATAGCTTCAGATCCGACCCGTTCCGTAATAAATGGAGAGATCGAGACACTTAACTACTGGCAGGGACATAAAAAATGGTGGGAAAATATCTTCTGGCCGGAATTGTAGACCTTTCTGAAAGTAATGAAATCTACTACTATCCTGTTTATTATTATGCAGATGCTCATCGTTGGAAAACTTTCTTTATTGACTAAAATTAATATTATTTTATAATTAGCCAGTTTTCCAATTTCACATGCTGATTTGCGCTTGCAATTACTTTTAAATACATTCAATCCTGATCCTGTTTTTGTTCCAGCACTGTTCTGATTAGAAAAATGACTATTTTTCCGGATTCAATTTATTTTTAGAATTTTCGCATTATCAAGTGATCTATTTTAAAAATATTTTGAAATGGGGTAATCAGCTTGTATCAAACCTGACTAAAAAGAATAAATTTTAAAATGTACAGAGTGTCGGTGTCTTTTAGGTATTTAAACAGAAACTATTAAATTAAGGAGACTCATTATGGCAGGAAGTACATACAAAATAATTGAATTGGTAGGGACAAGCGAAAAATCATGGGAAGATGCAGCTAAAACAGCAGTTGAGACAGCAGGAAAATCATTAAAGGATTTAAGAATCGCCGAGGTAACGAAACTGGATTTAACAGTAGAGGATGGCAAAGTCAAATCCTACAGGACAAGGCTAAACCTCTCATTCAAGTACCAGAAAGATTAGATAGCTGATAGAAATTGCTCTATTCGTATACTTGATTGACTTTGTGAAGACTGGATTGGAGAATTCATACCCCAGTCGCGGTAGGGATGCCGATTACTCGGCACCCCCCGCACAGATCCCGGCGTGCA
>CAYWRH010000251.1:0-2263 GCA_964460435.1 uncultured Desulfatiglans sp. | reverse complement strand
TAAAAAGGAATCATAAAAAATAGGTAAAACTAAATTTTAACCTTGATATTTTTAAGGTGTGCCATTATTATACGCACCTTGCAGATTGATGGAGAGATGGCCGAGTATGGCTTAAGGCGCTCGCCTGCTAAGCGAGTGTAGGGCGTAAAGCTTTACCGAGGGTTCGAATCCCTCTCTCTCCGCCATAAATAAAGTTTTAAAATAAGGCTGGTAAAAAAACCAGCCTTTTTCTTTATGGAATCAAATTCAGATCATGCAGTATGGCTGAAAATATATACTGGTTTTATTCCTATAGTATTTCTGTATCATTATTAAAATGAATAAAAGGGTTATAAACCAGGTCTTTAACTCAAGACGAAGGTATATTTCTTTAAAATTTATAAAACAGTTGTAGGGGCAACTCCCTGTGGCTGCCCGAAGGTGGTTGTCCTGCACTGCATCACCATTTACGGGCAGGCACGGGGATCCGTCCCTACAGTAATACCCAATTATCATGCTTGATTTTTAAAACATATCCTGTAAGCTCAACAAAAACAGATAAAGGTGATAATGGATTCTCATAGTACAATAATTCATGCCGGGTGGCTTATTGATGGGTCGGGCAGACCGGCTAGAAAAGATATGCTAATCAAACTTGCGGGGGATGTTGTCTCCTCTGTTACCGATTTCATCCCTAGCCGGCAGTTAACTGATGAATGCCTTGATTTAACTGACTGTACAATTATGCCTGCCCTTTGTGACAGCCATACGCACCTTGCCATATCAGGGCGTCTTGACCCTGAAATCAGGGAAAATCAGATGGGTTATGGATTTGATCAGGCAGAGGCAATGATATCTGGTCATGTAAGGGATTATCTCAGATATGGCGTGCTTACAGTTCGGGATGGTGGTGACCTTAATGCCCATTGCCTGAAATACAAAAGAGGTTATCAGGGGAAAAAGGGCAATTACCTTTCAATATATGTTGCGGGTAATGGCCTTCATGTCAAGGGGAGATATGGGCAGCTTTTAGGCATGTATCTTCAACCCGGAAGGGAGCTGGCACAGGCAGTTCTGGAGGATTTCAGGCCAGGCATGGATCATGTCAAGATAGTAAACTCGGGTGTAAACAGCCTTACCGAGTTTGGCAAAGAGACATCACCACAATTCACTTTGGGTGAAATAAAGGAGGCTGTCAGGGCGGCTAACAGCATAGGGCTTAAGATCATGGTGCATGCAAACGGCAAAGAGCCTGTCAGAATGGCTATTGAAGCCGGATGTCATACAATAGAGCATGGTTTTTTCATGGGTGCGGATAACCTCAAAAGGATGGCAGATAAGGGCACAATATGGGTGCCCACCATATGCACCATGAAGGCATACATGGATAACTCACCACCTGGATCAGGCGGGTATCAGGTGGCAGAGAAGAATCTAGAACATCAGCTTGAACAGGTTAATACGGCAATAAGGCATGGTGTTACAATAGCGCTGGGCACGGACGCAGGCTCTCCGGGGGTGTATCACGGTTCAGGGGTAGTAGAAGAGTTAGGGCTGTTAATAAAGGCGGGTTTTTCAGTTGAACAGGCAATAAAATGTGCCTCATCCAATGGGATGCTTGCTGTAAATGAAACATCAGATAAATCCATTCTCTCAGATGGCACGCCTGCCACCTTTGTGGCTGTAAAGGGTATGCCTGCTGATCTGCCGGAATCATTAAGGGAGATTAAGGGGATCTGGGTTAAGGGGAAAAGGATATAGTATCAGGGCTCATTCCAACCGGTGAGATTTCCCTTTTCATCAAATGAAACATAGCTCTGATAAAAATTGGGGTAATACCAGATCAACCTTGAGCCATCCACAGACTTAACCGGTTCACCAAGAATCCTTTTTACCTCTTCCTGTGTCATCCCCTTTTTGAGATTACGCCAGTTTTTCTTATTTAACCAGCCGTAGGCAATCTCTTTTCCCTGTTCTCTGGGAACATCATAGATCTTAATAATCTGTTCAAGGTCTTTTATCCTGTTTTCAAGCTCGGTAATCTGCTGTTTCATCTTTTTTATCTCTTTGTCACCTGCTTCATCAGATGAGGCATTTGTTATAAATGTCAGTAAGAGGAAAAAAACTATATACAGGGTGATCGAAATGGTATTGGTTTTCATGATTGATCTCCGGTGATGCATGATATTTTTATCTTAAAAGGTTTCATGGTGCGAGAGAGGGGAGTTGAACCCCTACACCTTGCGGCACTGGATCCTAAGTCCAGCGCGTCTGCCAGTTCCGC
>CAYWRH010000250.1:0-2408 GCA_964460435.1 uncultured Desulfatiglans sp. | reverse complement strand
CCTATAAAAAACCTAGCTTTTACCAACTGAACCGCAATGATACTTCTATAAAAATAAAATTTACAGAAATTATAAGCAAGGAGTATGCCTGTGTGGATTCAGATATAAAACTTGTTGATTTAACTTGATATGTCCGGTAGTGTTAAAGCAATTTGATCATTAATGAGGCAATTAAAAAACATGAAATGCACGGCCCTTGTGCATGATATGTATCCTTTGACTGGTTTTGCCCTTAATATAGATAAATCAGGGGTGTAAACCATATCAACCTGAATCATGGAGGGGAGAATGAGGGTATCAGAGTTCAGCAGAAAACAGATTGTTGTTATTATCTCAGGGATGATCCTTATTGCATCATTCTTGGGGTGTGATAAAAATAATGCGCCATCAGGCTCTTCTGCAAAGGATGGTATTAAGCTTACTCTGCTTGACCCCAGGGGGCAGCCATCAGGTATATTCGGGAGGGTAGGCGAGGCAGGCGCCGACATGCTGGCAAACAGAAACCCGGATACGCAGCCAAAGGTCTCCATGGATAAACTTGTACCTCTTCGGATGGCTCCAAGGCTTGATACACTTGAAAATAGGACCATATATCTGATCGATACCGGTTTCGCAGGAGGCAAAGAGTTCCTTGAAGAGATGCAGAAATGGTTTGCTCAAAATATGCCTTCGGTCAAAACAGTTGTGCATATAAAAAGCGGAAACGCCTTTGTGGACAGCCCTGAATTATGGCCTGAGCTTAAGAAAAAGGCGGATGGGGTTGTCTTTGGCGTGGGCGGTTGAGACGGCTGTTCGGCGAGTATCGCCGAGTTCAGTCGCATAATGGAAGGGGAATTCGGGGTTCCAACCGCCCCGATTGTTACATCACGCTTTGCAGAGTATGTTATCAGGGATGGAAAGACACACGGCATGAACCTGAGGTGGTCATTCCCGCCATACCCTGTTATGGGGATGGACAAGGAAACGCTGGTTAAGTATATCAATGGCGATGATCCGGTAACAGGCAAAAAGTTTATGACAGAGGTTATTGATGCCCTTACAAAACCTCTGACCGAAGAGGAAAAGAATCCACCTGTTCAGAAAAGGGAAAAACGGCCACGTCTGCTTTCGCCTGATACGGAAGAGAACCTTACTCGAATGTTTATTGAAAATGGGTGGACTGATGGTCTGCCCATAGTGCTGCCCACAGAAGAAAGGGTTGCTGAGATGCTAACCGGCACAGACCATGACCCGCAGGAAAAGGTGGGAATGATGTCTGTAACCACTCATGAGGAGCTTAATGAATATACAGTTGAAAAGGTTGCCACCATTGCTGTTATGGCAGGCGCAAGGCCCGAACATCTGCCTGTAATCCTTGCAATAGCCTCCACACAGCACCCTTCAATACCAAGCTCCACCGGGTCATACGGAAGCATGGTGGTGGTGAACGGACCCGTTGCAAGGATCATCGGCATGAACAGTGGCGTGGGTGCGCTTGGCCCGTTCAACTATGCCAACTCTGTGATCGGGAGGGCATGGACGCTCATGAGCATCAACTTTGGCGATGCGCAGCCCGGTGATACCTATATGGCCACTATCGGCAATGGTTTGAGTTTCACCAATCAGTGCTGCGCAGAGAATGAAGAAAAGAGCCCCTGGGAGCCATTTCATGTGCGCAAGGGTTTTAGGCCGTCCGAAAGCACTGTGAGTGTGTTCAGGGGGTGGAATGTCACAACACTGGGCATGGGCGGGGCTGATGCAATAGTTCAGAGGATACAGACAGCAGGAATGATGGGCAGCGCTACCTTTGTAGTAGACCCGCTTGCAGCAAAGGTCCTTAAAAATGAGGGCTGGGATGATCCATTTAAACTCAGTGAGTATGTTGCAGGGAAGCTGGGCAACTCTTTTTTTAAACCCAAGCCCGAAGGTATAAATTTTGTGGTGGTTGGAGGAGAAACCAACCCCATATGGCAGTCCACAGATTATACCTATTACAAGACTGTTTCGGTTGATAAATGGATGCCCGAGAACGGCATAAAGCTGGATGAAAAGCCGATCCGCATGCCTGTAAGCAAACAGTGTGAGGATGAGCTGTGTCTTATTGGCAAGAAATAGATATTCATTAGAATCACCAGGGAGAGTGTTTAACTCTCCCTGTTGATTCTGTGTTTTATTTTGGTTTTATATAACTCCCTGCGAGCTCCTTTAAAATTGAGATCACATTGCTCCCCCGTTCACGGGCAATGCGGTGGGCATCATCAACTATTCTTGCTGCCTGTTTCTCAAGCTCAGGTTCAGGAGGAACAGCCATATTCATCTTCTGATATTTCCATGTCAGAAACTGCACTGTCATGCGCTCTTCCTGACGTCTGATGAATCCCATGTTTACCGCTCTCTTGTAATGTCGATTATAATCAATTACTACATTT
>CAYWRH010000249.1:0-2465 GCA_964460435.1 uncultured Desulfatiglans sp. | reverse complement strand
GCAACTGCCATGCCAATAAGGAAAAATAGTTTACAATAAAAAACCAGGTAAAAAATAGCTGTAAAATTAATATGTTAAAGAGTGCTGATTTTGAGGCGAGAAATAAATTCACAAAAGGTCTTAAAAATGTGTAAAATTTTACCGAAAAGTAGTGTAATAAATTACCTGACACCGGAAATGAATTACACTGTTTTGATAGCTGGAGAGAATATATCAGGCTGAAGGGTCAAGGTTTGTAAATTCCCTGCCCCAGACCTCTGACTTCTGAACCCTGATTTCTGACACCTGCCATCAGACTTCAGACCACTGACACCTGACATCTGACTCCTGACATCTGACTCCTGACATCTGACTCTTGATTTCTGACTCCCGTTTTCATCTTCGTTTGTTTATCTTTTCTATCTCCTAAAGCTGCCATCCTGCAGCTTCAAGCCTGAAGCTCTTTCGCCTATGTTCTTGACAAAATGGGTTAACTATGTAAATCTTTGCCACATTATGGAATACCCATTTATCGGCAATCATCCTTCAATAAAAAAGATCAGGGAACTCGTTTCCATGGTCTCAGGTATGGCACTTAATGTCCTCCTTCTTGGTGAAACAGGGACTGGCAAGGACATTGTGGCGCGCTATCTTCACCACTCTTCACCCCGAAAAAACAATAAGTTTATTAAGGTCAACTGCGCTGCCCTGCCGCTTTCACTACTTGAGAGTGAACTCTTTGGTTATGAAAAAGGGGCCTTTACAGGGGCTGATAAACTAAAACCCGGCAGGTTTGAGCAGGCATCCGATGGGGTCATGTTTCTTGATGAGATAGGTGATATGCCGCTTCCTCTTCAGGCAAAGCTGCTTAATGTGCTTCAGAGCGGCGAATACAGCAGATTGGGTGGTTCACAGATGGTAAAGGTGAATGCCTGGGTAATAAGTTCTACCAATCATGATCTGAATAGGGATATTAAGGAGGGGCGGTTCAGGGAAGATCTGTTTTACCGCCTGAATGTCATCAAAATAGAGATGCCCCCTTTAAGGGAAAGAAAAGAGGATATCCCTCTGCTGGTTGATCACTTCATAAAGAAAAATCAGCAGGATCTAAATATGGGCAGCTTCAGCATCTCTCCTGAACTACAGGCTCTCTTTTTACAGTATAACTGGCCTGGCAATATTAGAGAGCTTTCAGCGTTTATATTGCGGCTTATGATGGGGGACAACCCTGATAATATTAAAGCTGAAATAGAGCAGAAAACAAATGTGTCAGGGGTAAATGGAGAAGCCATGATACCGGGTGATGCAGCCGATGATATCTTCAATGATACCAAAAGGGTATCCCTTAAAGAGGTCAAGGCAGTAGCTGCAAGTTATATAGAAAAAAAGGCCATAGACCATGTATTAAGCATGACAAACGGGAATAAGGTTAAAACAGCAAAGATACTAAAAATCAGTTATAAAACCCTGTTTAATAAGATGGGGGAGGGGCTGAAAGCCCGAAGCTGAAAGAAAGAAGTCAGGAAACAATGAAGAGGGCCTAAAGTTCAAAGCCTTGAATCTTGAATTTTGAACTCATTAACCCGGAGGAATAAAAATGCAGAAAAGAAAACAAAAAATATTTGCCGGTTTTATCACGCTATTTCTTTTTATTATAAGTAACATACTACTGGCACAGGACCCTGTAACAGGCAGTCAACAAAAAGCTGCCAAGGAGTATTACAAAATCGGCGTTAATGATGTACTTGGGATCTTTGTTAAGGATGAAGCAGCGTTAACCCAGGATATGGTTGTGATGCCTGATGGCCGCATTATCTTTCCCATGATTGGTGAAATCATGGCGCAAGGCCACTCTGCGATCGATTTAAAAGATACCATCACTGAAAAACTCAAGGAATTTATTAAAAACCCGGTTGTCACAGTCATGGTGAGGCAGAGTAACAGCAGACGAATTTATACAATAGGAAATGTCAGCAGGCCAGGTCCATATCCATTGGAAGCAGATATGACAGTATTACAGGCATTATCTGTGGCCGGTGGATTTACCGAATGGGCGGATAGAAAATTTGTAATGGTTGTGCGCAGGGCAAATGGTAAAGAGACCATGCTAAGGTTTAATTACCAGGATTTTATTGCAGGAAAGAATCTGGAGAATAATTATATGCTGGCGCCTGGAGATACGATTGTGGTGCCGTAGATAAAAAAGAGATGGTTAAGGAAAAGAGGGCCTTACCCATCCAGGTAGCTGTTAAGCATTGAGTAAATAGATAGAGGTTACGCTTTTTAGTTGCCTTTGCTACTGTTTTATTATCAATCTATACGAAAATATTGGTTAAGACACAGTTATTAGTCTAAAATTTGTTATTTACTACCATTCGGTTATGTTAAATAAATTGTATCCAGACTGGGGGCAGAAATACAAAAAAAAGATGCCGGTAAAACTCTGTATATTTTTAATTACATAAAGGGGTTTTGCTGGTATAAAA
>CAYWRH010000248.1:0-2516 GCA_964460435.1 uncultured Desulfatiglans sp. | reverse complement strand
TTATTCAGAATATTATGTCAAAATAAAACAATTACTGATATTTTCTTCCAGAAAGTACAGCTGATTTGGTCTATTTTATATTATCTATATTGGCTTGTTAAAGGATTGTTCGGGTATTGTTGATGTCAGAAGAGAGGGCTTTAAAAAATATAAAATCTGCCGCGAGGAGGAGCTCTTCTCCCAGAAGAAAACTGGGAGAGGTTCTTATTGAGACAGGCCTGATAAATGTTGAGCACCTGACAGAGGCATTAAAGATTCAGCAGGATACAGGCAAGAGGCTTGGCGACATACTCGTTGAAAAGAAATTCATAACCGAAGAGGAGATGGCCCTTGCACTTGCCCTTCAGCTTAAGATTGAATACCTGGACCTCAGTGCCTATACAATAGAGCCAAAAATCCTTGAGATTATTCCAAGAGAGACAGCAATCAGATTCAACTGCATTGGCATAAGTATCAGCAATAATATCCTTGAAGTTGCAATGGCAGACCCTCTTGATCTTAATATGCTCAAGGATCTACAGTTTATTACCGGGTACAAGATAAAGCCGGCTATCTCAACCGCTAGCCAGATACAGGATGTACTCCAGAAACACTATAATCCTGTTAAATCACTCAGTGAAGTGACTAGTGAGTTTGAAAACGACGAGATGATGGAGTTTTTGCCCGAGGAAAAGGGGGAAGAGGAGGAGGTTCATACAGTAGAGGAGTTCAAGGACTCTCCCTTTATAAAGATGGTAGACCTTATTATAAGAAATGCCATAAAAAGGGGGGCAAGCGATGTGCACATTGAGGCACAGGAAAACCATGTCAGGGTTAGAAACCGCATTGACGGGGTTCTCCAGGACTCTATGCCCAAACTCCCGAAATGGACACAGCCCATTATAATATCGCGCATAAAGGTGCTGGGTGGTATGGATATATCCGAACGAAGGCTCCCCCAGGATGGCAGGATAAAGGTAAGATCCAAAAATATGTCTGTTGACCTCCGGGTCTCTACCCTGCCCACATATTATGGTGAAAAGGCGGTTATAAGGATACTTAACAAGGATGAAACATCATTAAGGCTTAAAGACCTTGGCTTTAACCCCAGGAGTTATACCACTATCAGGAATTTTATCAACCAGCCGCAGGGCATGATACTCATTACCGGGCCAACAGGAAGCGGCAAGACCTCTACCCTGTATGCCTGCATGAGTGAGGTGATATCCGAGGAGATCAATATCATCACGGTCGAGGACCCTGTTGAATTTGAACTCCACGGTATTAATCAGGTGCAGATAAATGAGAAGGTGGGGCTGACATTTCCGAGTGTGCTCAGATCCATTTTAAGGCAGGACCCAAATGTAATCATGATAGGCGAAATAAGGGATAAAGAGACGGCTGAAATCGCACTTCAGTCGGCCCTTACCGGGCATCTTGTCCTCTCCACACTCCATACGAATGATGCCCCTTCAGCGGTTACAAGGCTTGTTGATATAGGCATGCCCCCTTATCTTATTACATCATCCATACTGGGGGTTGTGGCGCAGCGGCTTGTAAGAAAGATATGCGTAAACTGTAAGGAGGAATATATACCTGAGCAGGAGATACTCTCCAGGGTAAGTTTAAGCAAAGATAACCTTCCCTTCAAATTCTACAGGGGGGCAGGTTGCAGCGCCTGCGGTCAGGTCGGTTACAAAGGGAGGACCCTTATTGACGAAGTAATGGTGATGGGCCATAAAATCAGGGAGTTGATACACGCATCTGCCTCTGTTGATATTATAAGGGAGGCAGCAATAGCCACCGGTATGACCACCCTCGGGGTAAGCGGCATGAAAAAGGTGGAGGAAGGCATAACCACTATTGACGAGGTGCTGAAGGCTGTTCAGCAGAAGGAAGAGCTCACAACCATATGCCCCTCATGCGGAAAGGGTGTAAGCCTTGATTTCAGGGACTGTCCCTTCTGCAAGCAGATACTCGTACCCTCATGCGCCACATGCGGGAGGATATCCCAGCCGGGATGGGTGGTTTGTCCCTATTGCAGGAGCGACCTCAACGCCCGTTAGTATAATAATGGCCTGATTTTTTTGATTATTTTTGCTATATTTTCATCATTGACTATTCAGTGTATAAAATCTAAATTATGTGATATTTTCATCATGAAAAGGCAAACAAATGAAGTGCAAAAACCATCCAAACCGTAATGCTGATAAATTCTGTGCAAGCTGCAACATACCTGTATGTGATGACTGCGCTGAAGAGGTAAAACCCGGGCAGTATCTCTGCTTTAACTGTGCGATGCTCCAGACAGTATCTGGTGCGGGCGGTTCACTTGTGGAAAAAAAGAAAAAGGCGCTGGAAAAAGAGCATGAAAAAAAGAAAACAGGCTGGGGACCCTTTCACTATTTTGTGCTCCTCTCCTGCATACTTATAAGCGTAATGTGGGTGGTTATACTCTTTGGCGGTGAAAAGGCCCCTGGCCAGAAGATGGATTACTCCAAAAAGGGAAGGGTATTGCTTTTCATGGTGGATAGTTC
>CAYWRH010000247.1:0-2519 GCA_964460435.1 uncultured Desulfatiglans sp. | reverse complement strand
CACCTATTTTTTAAAAAATTAACCTTTTTATAGACCCGCTATAAAAAGGTTAATTTTTTAAAAAATAGGTGATATAAACAAGTCAATATCTAAAACAAGGAGGATAATCCGTGTTAACATTAAAAGAGAATGTATATGAGACTATGAAAAACGGTAAACCGGACGCATTTGTAAATGAGTGGGAACCCTTTCCGCAGGTATGGGACCCGTTATTTTTCTATCTGTTTCCGGTAGCTAAAGGCCAGACTGCCATAAACCCCTGGGGAGTTACAATTTACTGGGGAGAACATGAACCAGGTATCATGCCTATTGTTAACGAAAAGACCAAGGTCTGCCCTGATATTACTGAATGGCGCAAAACCTGCAAGGCCCCTGACCTCGACAAGGTGCCTATGGACTGGAAAAATGCAAAGGCTGAAACAGCCAGGATCAAGGCTGAGGGCAAATTTGCAATGGTCTGGGTTCCGACCGGTGTATTTGAACAGCTCCATTTTCTCATGGGCTTTGAAGACACGCTCATGAATTTTCTGGCAGAACCCGAGGCAATGCATGACCTTATAGACTATGTTAAAAAGGCAAAGATGCAACAGGTGAGGCTCCTTATAGAGAACCTGCGTCCTGATGTTATCATGTTCCATGATGACTGGGGGTCAAAATACAACATGTTTATGAGCCCTGATACATGGCGTGAATTCCTTAAAGAGCCCTACAGGGAGATCTACGGAGCAATGAAAAAGGAGGGTGTTATAACCATGCATCATGCTGACAGCTTCTGCGAACCAATTGCAAAGGATATGGTTGAGGTCGGTATTGATATCTGGGAAGGCATACTCCCGTCCAACAATATCCAGAAGATCAAGAAGGATACTGATTATAAACTCACCCTCATGGGTGGCATTGATGCCTCTATTGTTGACCGTGCTGACTGGAAAGAGGAGGTTGTCCGCGCAGAAACAGCACGTGCAATCAGGGAATATCACGAGGGAGGAATGTATATTCCCTGCCTGACCTATGGCGGTGAAGGGAGCATCTTCCCCGGTGTTAATGATTGCATCATGGATGAAATAAGAAAACAGAACAAGATTTATTTCAAATAGATCAACCCGCAGTTCCTAAAAAATGGGTATTGGGCCTTAACAGGTGCAATACCCTTGAGGAAATCATGCCTGACAGAAGTTTCTACGGCTGGAAGCTGTTATTTGCCTTATGGGCAATTGTCTGTATCAACCTTGCCTTTCCCATCTATGGCGCAAGGGTGCTAGATGCGGTTATGATTATAGACCTTAACCTGAACCGTCAGTCACTTGGGGGCATCTTTTCCATATACACTATAATGTCAGGTCTGCCTGGCCCGCTTGCTGCAATGTGCGTAAGCAGATTCGGCGTAAGGATTACAATGGTTTCAGGCAGCCTTCTGGTGGGTATAGGCTCCATTCTCATGGCCACAGTTGTAAAGAGCGGTTTATCCGCCGCCCTTGCATTCGGAATACTTGTCGGCGCGGGGGTATGTATGGGAGGTGTGGTTGCCGCCCAGGCAGGCATAGCAAAATGGTTTATCAAAAAACGTGCGCTTGCCCTTGCCCTTTTCAGTTCAGCATCAGGTATAGGCGGATTTATTGCCTCTCCCCTTCTGAACCAGGTGCTTGTTTTAACTGGTAAAAACTGGCGCATTGGATGGGTTATAATAACCCTGCTTGCTATTTTAGCACTGTTGATCTCCATCATTTTTATAAAAGAAGACCCTAAGGAGCTTGGGCAACTGCCCGATGGTGACACCTCTGATTCACAAAACAGGCATATGCCCGTTGCTGGCAAAGATAAAAAAAGGGTATATCAGACAGAGGTAAACTGGGGTTATTCAGAGGTACTAACCGGAAGCTCCTTCTGGATCATGATGATCTGCCATATGGGAATGGGCTGCGGCTATTCACTTTTTTTAGGACATGGCGTAGTTCACCTTATGGATATCGGCCATACCCGTGATGCGGCATCATGGGCCATAAGCCTTATTGCCCTTACCAGTCTCCTGGGAAAGGCAATTATTGCGGCATCAGGCGACAGGATTGAACCCAGGAAGATATGGGCCGGATTTGTAGCCCTGTTCAGCATTGGCATGATACTCTCTGTCAAGGCTGTATCACCTTTTCTGCTTGTATGTGTGGCATCCTTTATCGGGATAGGATTCGGCGGGGGGGTTGTATGTGTCGCCACAGTATTAAGTAATTATTATGGCGTAAAAACATTTGCATCCCTTATCGGGCTCTCTCTGGCTATCAATACCACCTTTGGGGCAGTAATACCCTTTATTGCAGGAAGACTATATGACAACGGATATGGATATCAGGGGGTATTTTATGCCCTTGCCCTTTGGTGTATCGTTGGCTCGATCATACTCTATTTTTTAAAAATCCCTGTTAAAAAGGCCTAAAATTGGATTAGAAACAGCTAGTACCATGTAACATTATATATTTCGCATATTAAAAAAGTATGATATAAAGGCGACAACCATAAAAAGGAGG
>CAYWRH010000246.1:0-2522 GCA_964460435.1 uncultured Desulfatiglans sp. | reverse complement strand
ATTTCTTATGACCAATATTTCGGCAAAAAATATGATAGAATTTTGGTAAATCACAGTCAGGGTTTATCGACCGGCGTGATCCATTTATCATAACTCATAACTGATCTTGGTGAAGACATTACGGTCTGTCTTGTATATACTGCTCCTCATGTCATCCTGAAAACCGGCGTCAGAATACCCTATGTAAAAACGGGTTTGAGGCGTGATTTTATAACTGTACAATAACTGGGTGGTCATATTCTTATATCTGTCATACATGTCAAAGGTATATAATGCGCTGTTATATCTGGTATCATTATACTGGGTAGTTACCCTTAGAAAACTCCTTATGGTAAACTGATAGGTAAAACGCAGGTCAGTCAGGTTTGTTGAGTATAGCTTCTGACCGTTAACTTCCATTTTCTGATAGGTGTGTTTCAAACTTGCCATAAAATGCTTTCCTATCTTCAGATCAACCCAGGGGTTAGCCGAGAATTGTTTCCCCTGTCTGGTGTTATAATAATCAATATCATCCCCATATGATATATCAAGGGATATATCAACCCCGGCATTGGGCCTGATCCGCCCGAACAGGCTTATTTTATCCTTATCAAAGAATAGCCCGTTATAGAGCTCTTCACCCTTATTAAGGGTCAGGAACATGAAAGACTGCATGGGGCCTTCAAAATTAAGGGTTAAATCAAAATTATCCCCGATTTTTTTACCCGCCTCATCCCGGGTCCACTCAAAGCCGCTGCCTATAAATATCCGGTTAAAGCGGCTTCCTGGGCCGAAAAGCCATTTATGCCCGAGGTTCAAATCCAGCTTATTGTAATCCACACGGGTGATAAATCCCATGTCTGCCCTGAAATCATTGCCGAATTCTACATAGCGGGTGGACCATGACCAGCTCATATCATCATGTGAATAGTCAATACTGTAGGCATAATCATTGATATTTTCCTTCTGGTCGTAAAAGTTCTGAGGATATTTAGTGTATGAGGCAAGGAGCTGCATTGTGACTGTATCGCTCATCCCCAGACGTATGTTGCCATCAATCCCTCCCACTGTATTTTCATAATCGCCTGACTGATAAACAGGTAAACCATTCAGGCCTGTTGTTACATTTGAATAGTTATCTGCCTGGCGGTTAGTAAAGATTACCCCGAAATTTATTTCCCTGTTCAGATCGCTGCGATAACGGAATGCCGTATTCAGGCTTTTTGTATCATTAAGAGATGCAACGCTGTTTCCCTCTCTGCCCGGTATTACTAAATTGGTTGTTGTGTCATTGGTAAAAAAGAGGCCATATGAATGCACATCATGTTTGCCTGTAAGTTTAATCCCAAAATCAGGAGACAGGATGTTCCTGGAATGGACAAGGTTCGCAGGTGTATTAAAATAGTCAGCGCCCTCAAGAAAGAATTCACGCTTCTCAGGATAATAGAGTGAATATGTACTGTTGACATTGAGCTGGGCAACATCTGCCTCAACCTGTGAAAAATCGGGATTTATTGTTGCATTCAGATAGGAGCTCTGGTTTATACCCCAGCGGATATCAACCCCCCCATCCAGTTTCTTCTCTTTATGCCATTTTCCTGTTCCCATATTCGAGGTTTGAGTATCCCAGCTCCCCGGTGGCATTCGGTGTTTTGAATAGGTGCCTGTTAATGTTGGCACAACCCTGAGGTTCAACCCCTGTTCAAGGTTTTTAAAACCTTCAGCCTTTTTCAACTGACACAGGTAACATGAATCATTATAGTCTTTAACATTATTGGAGAACTTGTGACGCTTGTCCCTGGGGTAATACCTTATGAGATCAATGCCCCATATCTGTTTATTAAGCCCGGAATGAAATCTTAGCTGGTCAAGGGGTATCTTCATTTCCACTGTATACCCTTTTTCTGTAATCTGGCCTGCAGAATCCCAGATCGCATTCCATGACATGCCGCCACCAAACATGGTAGGCGCCCCTCCCATACCGCCCATTTCACTGGATACACTATCCATTTGAACACCAAGAGGGTTTGAAAAAAACTGAAATGAATGTTTTTCATCGTTAAAGGTATCAATAATAACCCCTACCCTGTCATCATCAAAACCTGTATCCCTGTCGCTGAAAAAGGCGCGGATCTTTTCTGGCTCAGGATCATAGGCATTAAAGGCCAGATAAAAATTACTCCCGTCCTCCATCATAAAGACCTCTGTATTTACAATTGCAGGCACATTCTGGGAGGGCTCTGTTTCATTGTTAAGGTATACAATATTAGCGCCTGCCCACTCTCCTTCGGATATTTTTCCATCAATAGAGGGGGCTGATTCAATATAGGGTATGCTATAACTTATCTTCTTATCCTGAGGAAAGGCAGCAGAAGCAAATAATAGTAAGAGTGTGCCAAAAAGGATCGGACAAGAAAATAATCTAAAAATATTTTTTTTGTTTTTCATTGTTGCCATACTGGTTCCTTTAATTCCCCTTTTAAATAAGAATAAACAGATTGCCTTAAAATGTGGTTTAAAAGAAAAAGCTGAGGATTTGTGAA
>CAYWRH010000245.1:0-2758 GCA_964460435.1 uncultured Desulfatiglans sp. | reverse complement strand
AAATCGTTCGACCAATAATTCGGCAAAAAGTATGACCATATTGTGGTAAATCACAACCAGTTCTTCCCAGTTGGACTCAACATGAAGAAGCACATTGGCCCGTATTCCAGGTAGGCTGCGTACATAAAACTGTCAAAGGTGGAGACTGCTGATGCTAATGATTTTCCATAGATTTCGGCAACCGGATCAAATACCTTTGCCCCTGTTGGAAGGGCATATGAAGGTCCGCCTTCATAAACAGAAAGTGCAATATCTCGGCCCAATTCCTCCTGAAGCTGGTCCCGTGTAGCTGCATGCCTTGCAGTATTAGGGATATTATTAGAGCCTCCAAAGGAGATTATTGATTCAAAACCTGTATCGTTTACCTGGTCGCCACCAAGTATATAACCAGCCTCCCATCCCCCATTATATAAAGTGGTGCTGTAAAAATTGGCTGATGGAACATTCTTTATGTTTAGTGCGCCATAGCCATTTGTATCAGATTTTATTGCCCATCCATTGCAGATAAACTCTATTTTGTCTTCGAGACCAGGGTTACTCTGCCATGTGGAAGTAGCTTTCATCTTCTGAATAAAGTATTGGAAAAACTTGCCCGCTATTTCCGGACTGGGCATAGCTTGCGGATCGTAAAAACCGAGGGCCCATGTTTCATTTCCAAACTCTATTCGAATTTTTTCAAATTCCTCTGTCCATGGAGTTGTGTTTCCACCTCTTTGGGCTATCCGTTTTGCACCATATTCTGTTGTTCCATCTCCTGCCAGATAATCAACAATTTTTTCCCATTCTTCTTCATCAAACAGGGTGCTGACAATCAACCACGGAGTCCCTCCAAGTTCTTTGGCAACCTTTAATGTTGTAGGCCATTTGATCCCATTTAACCTGGTGCTGCCATAATCAGCATTCCAAAAATTATGATATACTGCTTCATCATCTGTTGCATGCTCAAGTGTTGATCCGCCACTGATATTTAACTGTCCTGACCATGTTCGTAACGACCCAATCTGATATGACTGAAGATTCTGATAAATTTGAGAATCAATCTCCCCTATTTCGTCTGTATCTTCTATTTCATATATTATCAGGTTATCGGCCCTGAGAATACCGTTACCGCTATACTCCATGATTATCTGGGATACCCCATCCCCCTGCGGATATGCGGGTCCAAAAAAATCATATGTATATTTTTTCCATACGGGATCCAATTGTGTAAATGTGTGATCAATAGCGCTGTAGGCACTGGTGCAAAATATCCTGACACTTCCCTGTGTACCTTCATGAAGGAGCCATACTTGAGCCCTGTATTTATGGCCGGGCCGGAGGTAATTATAGTATCCGTTACCGGGCTTTGCAAAGGTATATGATGATACTCCAACTGTGCCGGTTCCGTCCGGTTCTAATCGTAAATATGCCTTGCCTGGATCATGAGGCAGGGCTGTTCCTGTATGATATACTATCTTGGCTGATCCGGAACCTGTCTTTTTGTAGCCTGAAATTTTTTCATTGGCAGCCGGCAATGGAGAATTATCGGTCAGGGTTCGATCCCATAGGGTTTCCATTGGCCAGGAATCATGCTCAACATCTATATAATAAAAATCACCTGGCAATATCTGAGGCCCCTCATCTTCAAGTTCTACTGAATCTCTTGCGCGGCCTGGAGCTCGTCTGTACCGGAAAATTTTGTAACCAGCAATATCTGGATCACTGTTCCATGACAATGTCACAGACCCGTTGTTTGGGGTAGCTGTAACACCCGAAGGAGGGTTTGGTGATGCTGAATTGGTATCACGTTCTTCTTCCGGTAATAATAAAGACTGCAGAAGGACTTCATTGTTTGAGGCTGAAACAGTACCAAGCCCTTCGTCAGGAGTAGCGCTCACCTCTGGAATATTTAGGTCATTCCATCTGTTTCGCTTGTTATGGGCATTAATAGCTATGATCCTGTAGTAAAATGTATCACCATTAGTTACATCATAATCAATGTATGTGTTACCCTGCACAGCATACTCACCATTTATGTCTTTACGCTTAGATATCTGGACAATCTGTTCTGCCTTATATTGGGAAATAATGCCTGTCCTGATAAGCGCTACTTCATTGTCCACTATTCGGTATATACGAACTTTTGCGCCGTCAAAAAAACCGTCTGTTCTGGTTTGAAACCAGTCAGGTTGATTAACCCGAAAGTAATCTGTTCCCCCTTCAATGACAGTGCCTCGCCACCGGCATGCAGTGGATTCAAATGAATTGATGCTTACAATATTGGTTAACCTGACATCAGCCCACTGGTCGCCAAACCTTTCAGGATTATGAGCGGCAACTGTGTTACTGATTATGATCTCTGCAGGAGCTAATGTATTTTCAGCAACAGCTATAAGTTTGTAATTAAGAGACAATATAAATGCAACAATACATAAAAAAGTCGGTATACTTTTCATCGTTTATCTCCTAAAAGAAACAGATCGAGCAATATAATCGGTTTCAGGCCAAAAGAATGGTGAATACATAATAAATACAATAATTCTGCATCCAAGCAAAAAGAATGCCATAATTACTGTAAGTATAACTATCTGAATTATCATGGTTTATTAATTTTTATAAAAAAACAGAATGCAAGTATGTAAATTTATCCAAAAATAACATGTAATAAGTTACCAGTGTTAAGCATAAATATACATAGATTAACACCATTTCTTTTTAAATGAGTTTATATAATTAACCTCCATACTGAAGGCTCAAAGATGAAAAGTCAAAGCATAGA
>CAYWRH010000244.1:0-2890 GCA_964460435.1 uncultured Desulfatiglans sp. | reverse complement strand
AAATTAACATGTAATAAGTTACCAGTGTTAATCATAAATATACATAGATTCACACCTTTTCTTTTTAAATGAGGTTATATAATTAACCTCCATACTGAAGGCTCAAAGATGAAAAGTCAAAGCATAGAGGAAAAAACAGGGTTAGTAGTTTTATATAGCGAAATTACACATTGACATACTGCCCCTGACTCCATATACTTCTCTCGCTCAAAAAAGCAAAGAGGGTGTTCTTGTTTAATCATATCTACTGGTTTCAAAGAAAGGAGGCTTAAATGAAAAGGCAACGATTGTTTATCATTTTTATCCTGGTTGTTTCTCTTGTCATTGCAGGTGTAGCCGGGAAAGCCGCGGCTGCCCAGAATTACGACAGGCAGGGGCTGGTTGATCTCATGAAGAAATATATAGGTGCGCTTGTAAAGCATACACCCGGTGACCTGCCATTTGCCGACAAGGTGAAATTTACTGAAAACTCCGATAAGGGTATTGAATTTCTGGAAGTTGGCAAAGGTCTCTGGGAAACAGCAACAGAAGGCCCAAAGGGTTTTGAGATTTACGCCGCTGACCCGGTGGCCCAGGCAGCAGCCGCTCTTGTTGTTATGAAAGAGAATAATAAGGATATTATATTCGGGGCGCGCTTCAAGCTTGAAAAGGGCAAGATCACAGAGGCTGAGCACCTTGTAGTGCGCGGCGAATCGATGAGTAAACAGCCATACAGCTCCATGCCCTCTCTGCAGAAGGCTCGTCCTGGTTTTGCAGAGGATATACCTGAGGCAGAGAGAATGACAAGAGAGGAACTTTTAAAGATAGGACTCTCATACTATGACGCACTAACATCCGAGGATGGCACGCGTGCGCCATTTGCTAAGGAGTGTGAACGCCACGAGAATGGCATGACAACAGCGGGCGGCAAACCGCCAAAGCCTGAGGATCTGCCACCCGGGGCCGCCATGCCCACTGGCGGTTTCGGAAACATACCAATGGATTGTGAAGGTCAGCTAAGCGCAGGTGTCTTCTCCTATATTACTGAGATCAGACCGCACATGGTTGTTGCAGATATACAGAAGGGGCTCTCTGTAGGCTTTTCCATGTTCAGGCATGACGGCACAAAAAGGCTGCCAAAAGATGCCAAGCCTGGAACAGATAATAAAACCACTTACGGGCAGTTCAATCTTGCTGCAATGCATATCTACAAGATCAGAAACGGCAAGATATATGAAATCGAGGCCCCGGGCGCCATACTGCCTTATGGTGTCAAATCCGGTTATGAGTCAGAAGAAAAGATTTACCCTGTAGCAAAATAACGGCACATCTATCCCTGCTGTCGGGTGAATTATCAGTCGACCCCGACAGCAGATTAGTTCTTGCTCTGACATCCCGGAAAACATCATCATACCATTCAGTAAATAATGCCTATGACAGCGCCTGTCATGCAGGTAGCCAGAGTCCCTGCGATAATCGATTTTATGCCCAGGTTAACGATCTCATTTCGCCTTTCAGGCGCCATAGCGCCCATCCCGCCAATCATGATTCCAAGTGAACCAGGGTTTGCAAAGCCGCACATGGCATATGTCATAATAATGCGGCTTCTTGTAGAGAGTGCCCCTTCATCAAGAGAGGCCATATTCTGATATGCTATTAGTTCATTGAGAACGGTTTTTATGCCCATAAGACTCCCTGATACCTTTGCCTCTGACCAGGGTATGCCCATTGCCCATGTGACTGGCGCCATTACAATCCCGAGAAGCCTCTCTATTGTGACTGGTTCACCACCAATCTGAGGTATAATGCCGAGGATCATGTTTAACAGATGAACAAGGGATACCAGCACAATGAGCATCGCTATGATATTGATTAGCAGGCCCATCCCCTCAATGGTGCCTTTAGTGATCGCATCCATTGTACTATTCGAATGACCGGAAAGGGTTATCTCGCCTTTCGATATTTCGCCTGTTTCAGGGATCATCAGTTTTGCAACAGTTATGGCAGCCGGTGCGCTTATAAGGGATGCAATCAGAAGATGCCCCGTAACACCTGGAATAACACTGTTGAGTATTGTTGCATAAAGCACCATCACAGTCCCCGCAATGGTGGCCATGCCTGATGTCATGATGGAAAAGAGTTCACTTCTTGAGACTGAGGGGATATAGGGCTTGACAAGTAACGGCGACTCTACCATGCCTACAAATATATTTGCAGAGACACCAAGACCCTCTACTCCTCCGATACCCATTAGCCTTGTAAGCGCCCATGAAAATCCTTTTACTATTAAAGGCAATATCTTCCAGTAAAAAAGGAGCGCCGACAGGGCGCTTATCAGAAGCACAAGCGGAAGACTCTGGAAGGCGAGTATGAATGTTGAGCCAGGGTTAATTACTGCAAAAGGTGCATCACCGCCCCCAAGATAACCGAATACAAAACCTGTGCCCGCTGCAATAGATTCCTGCAGGGCGCTGACAATACTGTTTAGCCACATGAAAAAGGACTGGCTGAAGGGGAGTTTTATCAGGATAACCGCAACTATAAGCTGAATCGCAATGCCTGTGCCGATGGTTCGGTATTTTATCCTGCCTCTGTTCTCTGAAATAGACCAGGCAAGTAACGCAAGGATAAACAGCCCTGCAAGGCTCTGTAGTCTTAACAATTTAAACCTCCTGTTAGTTGTATCCTGAGAAGGGTTATTTTTATAGTATGCTATGAATACCAAATGTCTGCCAAAATTTCTATATGAAATGAATAGTCAGTGGGCCATTTTCATGCGGCTTTAGATTCATGGCTTTAGGCAGGTTATAATATCCAGCCTTTATAATAAAAGTAATTATAACAAAAATGTTTTATAAAAAGCATTATAAGACAATATTGTATGATAGATAAAATTTCATAAAACAATATG
>CAYWRH010000243.1:0-2983 GCA_964460435.1 uncultured Desulfatiglans sp. | reverse complement strand
AAAATATTAAAGAAGAAGATATAGATCAATTCCAGTTTATTGACAAAGAAGGATGTAAAAATATTACCTTTTTATAATCATTTTCTTGATTTTTATTATTTAGCGGGTATATTTAGCAACTTTTTTACAAGAACGTTACCATTTAGCAAAGTTAATTAAAAATTAAAGAGCTATTCAGGCATCAGATATAGGGTAAAAGAGACAGGGGATGACAATTATTTTAACTACTACATTCTATTTTTTAACAGCATTTTAACCGTGTTATACAATATGTTTAATGGCCACGGTTAGAAGTAGAAAATATGAATATACAGTTTAAACCCTGGTTGAATTTACCTGTTTTTGATGCCTTATTTATTCACAACTTATGAAATGATGGGAATGGAAATAAAATTAAAGGATAAAGCAGCAATCAATATAGAGGAAGGCAGCATACCTGCCCTTGAGGCCCTTAAAAGGCTGGGTGTTAGAGGGGTTGAGAATATAGTGGCCGTAAGGGTAAATGAAAAGTTGTGTGACCTTACTCTAGATATTAAAGATGATGCTGTTATTGAGCCAGTGTATATCAATACTGAAGAGGGTGTTGATATCATGAGGCACAGTACCTCCCATGTAATGGCGATGGCTGTAAAGGAGCTTTTTCCGGGCGTCAAGGTTACAATAGGCCCTTCAATAGAAAACGGCTTTTATTATGATTTTGATTATGAGCGGCCATTCAAGGAAGAGGATCTCCCATTAATAGAAGAAAAGATGAGTGCTATCATCAAACAGGATCTTCCATTCAGGCGTGAGGTGCTTTCAAAATCTGATGCTATAGAATTCTTCAAGAAACAGGGTGAAAACTATAAGGTTGAAATCATCGAAGATATTGATGCAGAGGATGTATCTATCTACACCCAGGGTAGTTTTTCTGACCTGTGCAGGGGCCCGCATATCCCTTCCACCGGTAAGATAAAGGCCTTCAAGCTTACAAAGGTTGCTGGCGCCTACTGGCGCGGTGATGAAAAGAGGGCAATGCTAAGCCGTGTTTATGGTGTTGCCTTTGCTGATGTTAAAATACTCAAATCATATCTGCAGAAACTGGAAGAGGCAAAAAAGAGGGATCATGTAAAGCTCGGAAAACAGCTTGAGCTCTTCAGCACCCATGAAGAGATAGGCGCAGGCATGGTGGTGTGGCACCCTAACGGATACCTGCTAAGGCATCTGATCGAGCAGTTTGAGATAAATGAACATTTCAGGCGCGGCTATGAAATGGTTAAAGGGCCCGGGCTTTTAAAGACAGATCTGTGGCAGAGGTCGGGCCATTTTGATAACTACCGTGAAAACATGTATTTTACAGTGATAGATGAACAGTCATACGGTATAAAGCCTATGAACTGCCTATCCCATATGCTGATATACAAATCAAAGATCAGAAGCTACAGGGATCTCCCCAAGAGATACTTTGAACTTGGTCTTGTGCACAGGCATGAGCGCTCTGGCGTCTTACACGGTCTGACACGGGTGCGCGAATTTACACAGGATGATGCCCATATCATCTGCACACCTGATCAGCTTGGCAATGAAATCAAGGGAGTTCTTGAATTTATCAAGGATGTAATGCAGATCTTCAATTTCAACTATGAACTTGAGATCAGCACAAGGCCTGAAAAGTCAATAGGGTCAGATGAAGACTGGGAAAGGGCAACAAATGCGCTTATAAATGCGGTAAAAGAGCTTGGTCTTCCATATGAAATTAACGAAGGTGATGGTGCCTTTTACGGCCCCAAGATAGATGTAAAACTCAAGGATGCGCTTGACCGCAAATGGCAATGTGCCACTGTGCAGTGTGATTTTACCCTGCCTGTAAGGTTTGATCTCTCCTTCATGGATCAGGAGGGTGTTAGGCAGCAACCGGTGATGATACACAGGGTTATCCTGGGTTCCATTGAAAGATTTATCGGTGTGTTGATAGAGCATTATGCAGGTGCTTTTCCTCTGTGGATCGCCCCCATTCAGGCACGCATACTTACTGTTACGGACAGAAACAATGAGTTTGCTAATTCTCTTTTAACATCCCTTAAAGAGGCAGGGTTCCGTGTAGAGGCGGATCTCAGAAATGAGAAACTTGGTTTGAAGGTAAGAGATGCCCAGATGCAGAAGATCCCATATATGCTTGTTGTCGGAGATAAAGAGGCAGAACAGGGTGGAGTAACTCCCAGGCTCAGGGACGGGCAGAATCTTTCATTCATGACCACTCATGAGATTATTCAACATCTAAAAGAAGAAGAAAGACAAAGGAGGTAGCAGCTATAGCGAGTAAAGTTGAAGAAATTAGGGTAAATGAGGATATCCGGGCCAGCCAGGTAAGACTGATTTCCGGCGACGGAACCCAGCTTGGAGTTATGGCCACAAAGGATGCAATGGATGTTGCCATGAAGGAAGGCCTTGACCTTGTAGAGGTGGCGCCAAATGCCGATCCTCCAGTTTGCAGGATTATGGACTATGGCAAATTCAAATACGAGGCGAGCAAAAAGGAACAGGAAGCCAGAAAAAAGACAAAGGCCTTTCAGCTTAAAGAGATAAAGTTAAGACCTCATACGGATGAGCATGATCTTAATACAAAGATCAAGAGTCTTAGAAAATTCCTGGAAAAAAAGAACAGGGTAAAGTTAACGCTAATGTACAGGGGGCGTGAATTTGCCTACCAGGAAACAGGTATTGAGCTCCTGCTCAGGATAGCTGAAGAGGTAAAGGACCTGGGAGCAATTGAGCAGGAGGCCAAAAAAGAGGGCCGTAATGCAACAATGGTCATAGTGCCAAAGTGATTTTTTTATATTTTCTGGTTATTTGCATAAAGTTCTGATATTCCATGTGAAATATTCTGAACTGATAAAAAAGCAAGGTCATCCCGGCTTTATTTAAATAAAATCCTTTGACTTTTTAGGTTTATTTTATTATGTCGGCCCGACGAGAAATTTAATTTGTTTATTATACAGGTTTG
>CAYWRH010000242.1:0-3081 GCA_964460435.1 uncultured Desulfatiglans sp. | reverse complement strand
TTACCTAAAAGTATAACATCTTGAATTATCATAAAATATTTTTAGGTAACCCTCTTTAGAAAGAAGGTTTTGAAGTTGTGTTAATATTATTTGCTTTTCCGGGCATCTCTATTTTATATTCCCCTGAAATATAGCACCTCAATCAACCTTTTTTATACCAAGGAGTGATCTTATGTCGAAAAAAATAGACTCTGACAGAAAAGAAGCGCCGGGACAGAAGAAGTTATCAAGACGGGATTTTCTTGCCATCAGCGGTACTGTTGTTGCTGCTGATGTGCTGCTCGCGGCAACCCAGGGTGGCATAATGGCCAGTGGAGCGGAAAAACAGGAGGTCTCCTATCCCGAGGCAAAGGCCTACCTGGTTTATGATAGCAAGAAGTGCATTGGCTGCACCACATGCATGCTTGCCTGTTCCCTGACCCATTACGGGGCGCAGAACCTCTCTTTATCACGTATCCAGATAATCCAGGATTCCTTTGGCAAATTTCCGGACGATATCAAGATAGCGGTCTGCAGGCAGTGCGTAACCCCGCCCTGTGTCATAAACTGCCCGGTTGGCGCAGCATACATTGACAAAGAAAACGGAAACATAAGAAGAATCAATGAGGAGGAATGTATAGGCTGCAAAACCTGCCTTGAGATGTGCCCGCAGCAGCCACACAGGACTGTATGGAACCATATTGCAGAAAAGTCTTCCAAGTGCGATCTCTGCATCAACACCCCCTACTGGAATGAAAGGGGGGGGCCAAATGAAAAACAGGCATGTGTATCAGCATGTCCCATGCAGGCGCTGAAGATTGTCCATGAGACACCTGACCAGAAGGAGACAGAGGGGTATAATGTGAACCTGCGAAATGAAAATTACCTGAACCTGGGGCTTGTCGATGACAGCAGGATCATCCCGCCAATCATGAAGAATGCAAGGCCAAAGCCCTTTATGAGCGGACCCAAACCTGAACCAAAGGAATAGGAGGATTGAATATGAAAGGCGGATATACAGGAAAGATAGCAAGGGTAAACCTGACTGATAAATCGGTCAGCACTATTCCAACTGAAAAGTATATAGAATTTGGCGGAGGGCATGGGATCGGGTCTGCAATATTTTTTGACCTGGTCGGCGATCAGCTCCCATTTGATGCATTTGACCCGAGAAATTTGATCATGATGATTGCATCGCCCTTCTCGGGCACATTCACCCCTGGTTCAGGAAGGTGTGAGGTGCAGGGTCTTGGCCCCATGCTTTACCCAATAGAATGGTTCGGGCACAGCAACTTTGGAGGCAGGTTCACCTCCCAGCTCAAGTTTGCAGGATGGGACGGGATAGTTGTTGAGGGCGCCAGCAGCAGCCCTGTCTGGATAAATATAATGGATGAAAAGATCGTTATTGAGGATGGCAGGGACATATGGGGCATGGATACATGGGACACCCAGGAGGAGGTGGCGAGAAGGGTAATGCCCTCGCTCAGGCATGGCGAATGGGCAGATGTGGCGTCTGACAATTTCACCACACAGGTACCCGCTGTGGTATGCTGTGGGCCAGCCGGTGAAAAGAAAAGCCGGTTAGGCTGTCTGGTGCACGGGCCGGGTTCACAGGCTGCATTGTGCGGGTTTGGCGGTGTGTTCGGTTCAAAGAATCTCAAGGCCATTAGCGCAATAGGGACAGGAAGTGTGCCCATTTCTGACCCAAAGGCATTTATGGATGCCCGCATGTGGTTCAACAGATTCCAGTGGAATGTGGATAACCCCCGCGAGGGCACAAGGTTTTTATCCGGCATGTATCGCGTGAGCGCAGGGGCGCCAAGCGGGGCTAACACGACCAATGGCACAGTGCCGCTTGTACCGGCCAGGGCTGCTGCATGTGCGTCATGTCCGAGAGGATGCCGCATGAGGCTAGCTAGCTCTGACAGCAACGAATCTGTTTGCGGCGGAACACTCACCTTCAACATACAGGGAGACCTCAAGGCCACCCGTAAAGCCAATGATCTTATGCAGAAATTCGGGCTGGGTCACTGGCAGTTGATCCCGACCATGAACTATCTGAGGAGCCTCTATACAAGAGGACTTGCAGGAAAAGGCAAAAAGATAGAATGCGATCTGCCCCTTGACGACTGGAACACCCCGGGTTTCTGTGACATGCTCATGAGGTCTATAGCCGAACGCAAGGGGATAGGCAATGACATGGCCGAAGGCGCTGCAAGGTTTGCTGCAAAATACGGGCTCTATAATGAAGACCTGAACAAGGGTGTACTGAGGCTCACCTACTGGGGCACATCAGATCATTATGACGCCACAACTGAAGCGGAATGGGGTTATGGCTCTCTTTTAGGCGAACGGGACCTTATGCTGCATATGATGGCAAACTATCCCCTCCACTGGATGGCATGGACAGGCGATCCCTTCCTTAATGCAGAGCAGGCGGCAAAGCTCTATTCAGAGGCAATGGTGCCCTATAATGATGATGTGTTTATTGTTGACTACAGTGACGGGCCCACAGGCATATACTCCGAGCACAAGGTGAAACAGGTGGCATGGGTAAAACACTATGAAAAGATGTGGATAGGCGGAGGCGGCTTCTGCGGCTGGCGCTGGCCCATGTGCATCACCTGCACCACAGAAGACAGGCGTGGCCCCACACCGGAGGCAGAGGTAAAGTTCTGGAATGCGGTTACAGGCCAGAAAATGAGCTTTGCCGATTCAATGGAGCTTGGCCATAAGATATATACCCTTGACAGGTCTATATGGATACTTCAGGGCAGGCACAGGGATATGGAGGTCTTCCCGGACTATGTATATGACCAGCCCACAAGGGGAAGCGAATTACCTATGTATATTGATGGTAAATGGACATATGCCAATGGCGCTGGCAGAAAGCTTGACAGAAAGAAATTTGAGGATTGGAAGACAATGTTCTACAAGTTTGAGGGGTATAACCCTGAAAACGGCTACCCGACACGCAAGACCCTTGAAGGCATGGGGCTTAAAAAGGTAGCGGACCTGTTGAAGAAGAGAGGCAAGCTGGGGTAGTTTTTTAATATTCAATTTTCAAAGAACATAACTATTAATTTTATTTACTGTGAAAAG
>CAYWRH010000241.1:0-3104 GCA_964460435.1 uncultured Desulfatiglans sp. | reverse complement strand
CTCTTGCTAAAGTAAAATAAAATTAATATCAAATAGTTAGCATCATTTACTTGAGCAAGGGAGATTTAAAAAAACTCATACAAGCACAATACTCAAACCTTATATCGGTAGACTCTGAAAAAATCTTGAGATGAAATATCAACTCCCCTTAAATAAAGTTAACTGCCTGATTATTTTATTAGTTCAGCCAGGACAATGATACTTCCTGAGAGCATTTTCAGCAGGGGATCATTTTTTACCAGGTCTCTCTCCATGAGCAAGACAGAGATATGAATAGATGGCATCCCAATAGCAATACCATGCTGTGCCTCAAAAGCTCTCAGGCTATCAGCAAGGCATAGGGGGGTATCTCCTGATTTCAGGGATGAAAAGATGGCCATTATCTCATTTAAGCCATCGGGCTTATCCTTTTGCACCCCAGCAAGAGGGATTTTGCATGTAATATCCGCCGGCATTTGAAGCCCCTTATTGATACAAAGCTCTTTATATTCATCATTAAGATAGGCAAAGACAGAGGGGTTAATGACAAGGAACAGGTCACCCTCATTTGTGTAACCTCCAAAAAGGGCCTGCCATGCCTTTAAGAGCTGCCTCAAAATTTTTTCATTTATGCCAGGCTCTGAATTCATCCCTGCAAGTGTCTCAAGAGGATAGATGTTATTATCATCAAGCTCTGCACTGTTGAAAAGAGGTGACTTTCTTTTTCTGAGGGAATCAATCATCCTCTCTGCCTCATTTGTCTCTTTTGCAAACCTGTCTGCCAGAAGCAGGAGCATGTGCCACCTGATTATCTGATCCCTTTCAGGCGTTCCTGTGGAAGAGCGGCCCATGAGCGCAGCCCTGATCCCTTTAATGGATTCATCTGATAGATTGGCTGAAGCGCCTCTCTTAATGATCTCATAACGGCTTTTTTCTGCAAGTTCCAGTGCAAGGCTTAAGTGCTCATCCAGCAGTTTATCTATATCTACACCAGGCATTAATCCTTCAGGAGGATATGAAACGATTATATCACCATCATTATTATAATCAGGCAGATTAGCCCCCCACGGGAGATATAGCCTCACAGGGGAGAAGCATTGGATTATCTCTTCGGGTATGGCAGGGGAGGAATATGCAAAGGATAAAAGATGTGTTTTCATATAAACCGGGTTAATACCTGTAGTTAGATTAAGTTTCAGCCTTGCTTCATGAGTACCAGAACAGGGCATTCTATTTCAAATAAAAAAAATTGATAAGATATATTGACCAAAGGATAGAAATCCTATAAAAAGCCCCCCCATGACTAAAGAGAAACTAATAGAAATCCTTAAGGGGATATTAAATACAGATATAGATTTGGGCTTTCTTGAAAAACTCAAGGAAGGCGAGATAGAAAAGCTTGTGGCCTGTATCAGGGAAAGGATTGATGCAGCAGCAAAATAGCGCCAGTATCTCTATTTCATCTGGCTTGTTATTTTCTGGACTGAATCAACCGTTTCTTCCATTATTGGGCCTATTTTATCTTCAGGCAGCCCGAGATAGCCAAGCGCCTTGCTGTCCATCTGGTAAAGCATGCCGTCAATACCGGTGCCTATGCCGCTCATCAATGACAGTGAGTCTGCAACATGCACTATATAAGCCAGTATGCTCTCCTTGCTCCTTGATGGGTAATGGTGGTAGCATATTGCTGTTGTAAGGGTATTAGGTATCTTCCAGCTCTGGCACATCAATGCCGCAATCTCCGAGTGGTCAAAACCCAGTATTTGTTTTTCCGCATCAAGAAAGGTCTTGTCTCCCTCTTTCATGAAATCTTCAAATAGCCTGTTTCGTTCCTGAAGGTATTTGTCCAGAACGATCTTTCCTGCATCATGTATAAGCCCTGCTGCGAATGCATCGTTTTCCATCTCCGGTTTTATCTTTTTTGCTATTATCTTGGATGCCAGCGCAACTGCCATTGAGTGGTGCCAGAGATCACCTGAATCAAGTTTGTACCCGTCAAGCGATTCGCCCAGAAGGGTAGAAGAGCCCGCCATAGAGACTATTTCACCTACTGTTTTGTACCCAAGCAGAACAGAGGCATGCTGCACAGATGATACCTTGCCTGCAAGGCCGTAAAAGGCAGAGTTGGCAAGCCTTAAGACCCTTGTTGCCATTGCCTGATCAGTTTCAAGGATATCGGAAAGGGCCTTGAAATTGGATTTAGGGTCATTCATTACCTCCCTTGCCTTAAACATTACCTGGGGCATGGGCGGGAGTTCCTGAAGTCTTCTCATGATAATTTTCTGGAGGGTTTCACCCTTTGGCAGATCCCTCTCCTCTTCTGCCCTGGCAGGAGTGCTGTTTTTCTGGGTCTCTGCAGACTTACTATTTGTTTTTTCCCTTAGGTCTATCTTTATGATGCTCTTGCATGCGGGACATGGAAAAGAGACCACCTCTCCGAATGGGAGCCTTTCTTCCGGTATATCATATACCTTGCCACAGCCTGTACATTTTATCTTCATAGTAACCTTTCCCCGGGGCTATGTGCCTATATATACTTGCGCACTTTAGTTCAGACTATTTTATCTGAATCTCCCCTGTGTCAATATTCAGAGTCATGGAGCGGATATTTGATCCGCCGGTCTGATCGATTTTTATATTAAGCTTGGCCTTTGCAAGCGCTGCCTTTGCTGCCTCGGCAACCTTTAAACCAACATTGGTGCCTGCAGGAGACCCTGCCATTGTGGCCCCGCCTGCTACTGCAACCGTATAGGGAGGCGCTGCCCCCTCCTTTTCAAACAGTTTTACGGCATATGTAACCGCTGAATCGGCAAATTTGGCCGGATTGGCCGGTGTTAAGGTGTCTGCCTGAGGGGCCAGGGTATGTATGCCTATGCCTATTTTTTTTGCATGGTTGTATAAAAGGATACCGACACCCACACCTATTCGATCTATCCTTAATATCCCTTTGTTTGCAAGCAAACACTGCATTATTTTTACTGAAGTCTCTGCCATTCTCTTACCGCTTTTTATAAAGATAGTTAATCTCTTGCACTAATAAATAAATTACCATGATTTTTTTTATCTGCAATAAATATACCTGTTTTTTGTTTTAAGCATAAAATAATAAATAGCCAGGGTTTAGT
>CAYWRH010000240.1:0-3263 GCA_964460435.1 uncultured Desulfatiglans sp. | reverse complement strand
AATCGTTCGACCAATAATTCGGCAAAAAATATGACCATATTGTGGTAAATCACATTTAACAGCAAGGGTCTGGGTCGGCTTAAGGACTGCTCCGGGTTTTACCGGTTTGATATCTGATACACCGGGTTTTGTCTGCTCCGGCTTTTCACCCTCTGCCAGTTCTATGGCTGCATCACTTGCCTTTGGCTCTTCAGGAATCTCTATTTCACTGCTATCTGTCCATGTCTTGGTAAAGTCATACAAAAGTTCACCAAATGGACGCTCAGGATTGGTCTCTCTTACAAGTGACAACCTTAGCTGATCTGATATAACCTGCTCAGGCGATACGCCCCAACCGGAGTCATCCTGTTTATGGCTGATAGTCATTATAACAGAGCCTGATTTATTGCGGAGGGAAGAGAGGGTGCTCTTAAAGCCGTCGAGTGGTTCTCCCCATTTAAGCACCTCACCCTTAACATAAACCCCATCCTTGCGTTTTACCCCCTCGTATTTAACCTCAAGGACAATGGAGTTGCCCCTTCTTTCAAGAAATTTTACCTCGCCGATGCGGCCTTTGTATGTGCCTATGAACTCGTCAATACCCGTCTTCAAGGACTCATTGGCAGCATTGCCAAGGGCATTGAAAAGGGTATCCATAAAACCGCCCTCCTTTTTTGCACCCCCATCTTTAGCGGCAGGGGCACTCTCCTCTATTGGTTCTTCCTCCACCTGGGAAAAGGCCGGGGTAATAAGCAGAAATAAAAGAAAAATCAGGGATAATTGCAGAACAGGTTTGTCTCGATTAATCATTTGTTATCTCCTTTATTTTTTACTCAGTTCAAAGATACATAATTTTGCGCTAACTCTAACAATATTTTTATACAATGTAAACAAGACACCATTCTGGATTATTTATTCATTCTTTGCTTGACTTTAAAAATCATATTAATGATATATATCACTATTAGAGCGGTCAGCAATCAGCGTTCAGCTTTCAGAATAAGATATTTTCAGCATAGAAATGGCTGATAGCTGAATGCTTTATACAGTAATTGTTATATGGGGTAAACCATTATGTCAATTCCATCTTTTGATCCAAAAGAATTAAGGGTAGTATATGAAATACCTGAAAGCCCCAGGATGCCAGCCATCAGGATATATGATTATCCTGTTAGTATAAGGGATGGTGTGGTTGCTGCATTCAAAAGAAAACCGCTCTGGCAGATAATTGATCCTGAGATAAAGATCTTTACACCCATGATCATACCTGACAATGTTGCGCGCTCATTTGTATATGAGGCTAACCCGTTTGACCCTATGGATGGCGGCGGGAAGGATATGTTCGGGATTGAGTGGGAATATGTGCCTGTAGCAGGGGGCTCAATGGTGAGGCCAGGAAGGCCGTTCATGGAAGATGCCAATGAGTGGTATGAGAAATTAAAGTGGCCTGATATAGAAAGCTGGGGCTGGGAAAAGAGCGCTAGAGATAACAACGGGACATATCTGCAACCTGATATCTTTAACATGGTCTGGTTCCAGACAGGTTTTTTTGAGAGGCTGATCTCATTTATGGATTTTGAGGCGGCTGTCATGGCCATGATAGATGAGGATCAGAAAGAGGCGGTAAGGGAGCTTTTTGACAGGCTTGCTGACCTCTATATAAAGATACTTGATAACTATCTTAAATATTATGAGCATATAGACGGCTTCTATTTTCATGATGACTGGGGCGCACAGAAGGAGACCTGCTTTTCCCCTGATACTGGTCTTGATCTGATTGTTCCGCCCATGAAAAGGGTAACCGATTTTATCCATTCAAAGGGTAGGTTTGCCGAACTGCACAGTTGCGGCATGCTTTTTAAACAGGTGCCCAACATGATCGCCGCCGGCTGGGATGCATGGGGCGGGCAGGCTATAAACGATTTTGAAACGATCTATGATCTTTACGGGGATAAGATACTTGTCGGTGTTGTGCCTGAAAGGTTTGATCCCAAAACCGCACCTGAAGATGAACAGAGGGCAATAGCAAAAAGATATGTAGAAAGATTTTGCAACCCTGAAAAACCAAGCTATCTCCACAGGTATGGGGCACAGTACCTGACACCTGCATTCAGGGAGACACTTTATATAGAGTCCAGAAAGAGATACAGCAGATAGACTGATAATTTTAAACCGCGAAATACGCGAACAGCGCGAACAGTTATAATAAATAAAAACTCTTTGTTCGTGTCTTTCGTGTGGTTCGCGGTTAATCCTACTCTTAAATTTGCCGTGCCAGAAACCCGGCTATTATTGACTTATGCTTAATAAAGTCTGTCAAGAGTGAAAACGTTAAGTTGTTTTTTCCATCTACTTTATGTGAAGATACTGCCTTACCTGATAATTACAGGCTCCAGCATCTCACAACAACAAATGCCTCGGGTATTATCCAGAAGCTTGATTATACCTTTGATAATGCAGGAAATGTAGATACCCTGATTTCAAATACCAAACCCCTGGCTAACGGGCCGACTTATACCGTTAATTATGATTTTGATTATGATAACCTGGATCGCCTTACTTCTGCCACAGCAGCCTCTTCAGACGCTGCACGTGCTTATAACCAGTACTACCAGTATGATGAGGTAGGTAACATGACCAGAAAAACAGGGATAGGCGGCTGGGAAGTGCTTTCCTGGGACAGTACCTATCAGCCTAAAAAGCCTGCATCTGTAAGGTTTGACTTTGAATCGGAGGTTATAGGCCGGAGAAACATAACATATAACCATGCTAATAAACATGTGCAGATATCTTATAAAGGAGGTACCCCCACATTTCTTACCTATGATGGAGAGGGTAACAGGATTAAAAAGGTGCAGGGCTCTTCAACTACAATTTATGTAGGGGATATTTTTGAAAAGAGGGGCGCCCTTGAGGTAAGCCATTTATATGCCAATGGCAAAAGGATAATGTCACGTACCAGTGATGGCAAGGAGTACTACACCCATACGGATCACTTAGGTTCTACAAACCTTGTAACAGATGAAACAGGGCAGGTTATAGAAGAGAATGGCTATCTGCCATTTGGCGGTGCGCTTTTCAGAAATGAGTACAATGGCGGTACATTCAAATCCGCATACAGGTACACAGGCCAGGAGCTTGACAGTGAATATGAGCTGTATAACTACAACGCCAGGCTCTATGACCCTGTCATGAGCAGGTTTATATCTCCGGATACAATAATCCCTGATCGTAACTACTCACCCATATTAGTATAAATTTGTTTAGAAAAGGCCATTTGGATA
>CAYWRH010000239.1:0-3318 GCA_964460435.1 uncultured Desulfatiglans sp. | reverse complement strand
AGACTGATATTAAATAGTGTCCATCCAGAAAGAGGCAAATTCTGGATGGGGCTTTCAGCTGTCAGGTAACTCTTTGTATTAAAAGTCTTTTTCTGAAAGCTGAACGCTGATGGCTGACCGCTTGCCCGTCCTCCGCAGTAGCACTGCTACGGAGGATGGAAATCCAAAAACGACAGTTTTTGGATGGACATCAAAAACCACCCGGCAAATTTTTCAACTTTAAGCGTCAATAGCCTGACTTTTAAAATTCCACCAACAATGTAAAACATATCTAACATATTGTTATAACATCTATTTTAATAAGTTTTATACTGTGGCATTCATATTGCAATATTCAAGTAAAAGTTAAAGCTCAAGTGAATTCTTCATGGGATGAGGGAATATTACCTCTTATTTCATTAAAGGGTTAATCAATTTTGGGAACCATGTACTTAAGACATAACCGGAATATGTAAATCAAAGGGGCGGAGCCTGCCCTGTAATCCATAAAACTTTCTATTCAGAGTAGCATATAATCATGAATGAAATGTCTCCTGACATGCAAATGTTTACTATCAGTGAGCTGAGTGAAAAACTCGATATCCCAAAGCCTACCCTAAGGTTCTGGGAAAAGGAGCTTGGAGGAATAATTGTTCCATTAAGAAGCAGCGGGGGCCAGAGAAGATATACCGAGTCTCATATACCTGTATTTGAACAGATAAAAAATTTGAGAAATGCAGGCAAGAGTATTACCCAAGTAAAGGAGTTCTTTAACAACGGGTATAACATAAAGAAACCATCAGATACAAAAAAGGACATTGATATTCTTACTGAGAGGATCGCTGAGATAGTAAAACTCGAACTGGCAAGGTATTTAATGGCAAAGTAATCAGTATTAATTCTTTTCTAAAGCCTTCAGCTGATGAATAATAAATGAATAGATGGCAAAAACAGATAAATGATCTCCACGAACTACTCTCATTGCTTTCAGTAAGAGATACTAACGGTATTGAGATGGATTGCGATATTGCTTTTAAGCGACTCATAAATTATTCTCTTATGGTCCTTGAAAGGAAAAAGACCGTATATTTAATAGGCAATGGTGCTAGTGCATCAATTTCCAACCAAATAGCTGCTGATCTTGCTAGAAATACAGGGTTACGTACTGAGACTTTTTTCAACCTCTCTCTTATGACATCTATTGCAAGTGACATAAATTATGATCAGGTATTTACCGTCCCTTTAAGCAGAAAAATGGAACCAGGTGACATGCTTATAGCTGTTAATGCGTCAGGTGAGGCAAAAAATATTATCGGTGCAGTAAAAGAAGCAGCTCGAATCGGCGGTAATATAATTACCGTTTCTGCTATGCACCCTGATAATACTATAAGGTCACTTGGCCTATTAAATTTTTATATACCATCTGATTGTCACGAAAAGATTAATATCTGCCATACTGCAATACTTCGTTACTGGACTGAGCAGATGACTTCATCAGTACGCTGGCAGGAAGACCTTAAAAAAACATTTTCAAGTAATGATCTGATGGCTGTTGCATAGATTTATCTACTAACATGACATTTATGCTGCTGCCTGATAATACTAACTATAAATATTAAATTGGAGAGTAAAGAATGGCCTATAGGATTTTATCAATGTATTTCTGTCATGATTCAAACATATGCCTGTTAGAGGATGGTAAACCTGTACTTGTATTAGAAAAAGAAAGAGTGTCAAGAAAAAAACATGATCAGGGCCATATGCTGGAGATTACAAAAAAGGCTCTTAAGGATGTAGGATGGGAACATGACTCTATTGATCTGATTGTTATAAACCCATATGTTAGATCTACATTTGACAAGGATAGTTTTAACTGGGAGCTGACAGGTAAAAGCTATCTTTCTCGCCCTGATTATAGAAAACCAAACTGGGAAGGTACACCTGATGCCCGGTATAGTGAACACAAATTAAAATTTCTGGAAAGAGAATATAATTGTCTTGCGGTTGATCATCATCTCGCACATATGGCTGGAGCCATGTTTACCAGTCCGTTTGAAAGTGCTGGAATACTCTCCTCCGATGGTGGCGGTGATTACAGATATTGTGCGCTTGGGTACGGGAAAGGTAATAAAATAGAATGGATTGAGTATGACTGGGGCATGGAAAAAACTTCAGAGTATTCCGAGCTTAATATAGGCAGTGCATGGGCATCCATAGGAGAAGGGAATTTCGGGTATGAAAGACTTGAGGGTGCAGGCAAACTGATGGGTTTGGCTTCATATGCTGAGGCGCCTGATGTACTTGTTGACCATATAATGAGACATGCCCTTTTCTATTGGGCATACCCCTTTCCGAATTATCTCTTTAACCAGAGTCAGTATTTGGACCCGAAGAGTAAATTTGCACAACAACTGGCGTCAGCACTCCAGGCAGCCACATCATATCTATTTCTTTTTGGGGCAAAAAGATTAAAGGAATTAAAAAACCCGGACTACCTGTGTCTTACAGGCGGTTGTGCCATGAACTGCATTGCTAACTCAAAAGTGCATCTTAGCGGCTTATTCAAGGATACATATGTACCTGCACAGCCAAGTGACACTGGTCTTGCCCTTGGACAGGCACTTTTTGCGTGGCATCATTTTCTGGGTAACAGGAGAGAACCTGCTATATGGACACCATTTCTGGGAACAGACATAGGGGAAATATCAACAGAATCAGTAGAAGATGTCGTTGAGACACTTCTTGAAGGTAAAACAGTAGGACTTGCTTTTGGAAAAGCAGAATCAGGACCGCGCGCATTAGGTCACAGGAGTATAATAGCCGATCCTAGAAATCCAGGAATAAAGGATCATTTAAATGACAATGTTAAACACCGTGAATGGTTCAGACCGTTTGCACCATTTGTCCTAGCAGAAGACTACAACGAATGGTTTTCTGACCCTGTTCCAAGTCGATACATGAGTTATGCCACCCTGGTAAGGCCTGAAAAGCAAAAGATTATACCCGGTATCGTCCATGTTGATGGTACTGCGCGTCCACAAATAATCCACAAAGAGGAATATCCATATTTTTATGCAATGCTTATCAGATGGAAGCAGGAAACAAATGTGCCTGTTCTACTTAACACCTCCTTTAACAGTAAAGAACCACTTGTTGACACAGAGGAACAGGCAATAAGCACATGGAAACGCACAGGCCTTGATGTTTTAGTTTCACCAAGCGGTACATTCAGGGATAAAAAACAGAAGATAATTACGATCAAGAATCCCGGAATGAAACAGAAATCGGTAATAGATGACCATCTACATCAGATCGCAAATATTTAAATTTATTAATGAT
>CAYWRH010000238.1:0-3318 GCA_964460435.1 uncultured Desulfatiglans sp. | reverse complement strand
ATAATATTTTATCGGAAACAATATTCCTTATCATTATATGGGGTGAGTAGTTACGATTCAAAATGATAAAAATGGAGGATAAATGGGGACAGCCTGGATATTATGCTTTTCTTAGAAGACGATGTGAAACAATCAGTGTTAAGCATACGCTATTGACAGAATTATGAGTGTAAAAGAGGGTAACCTTAGCTAAATGTGATTTACCAAAACTATAGCATATTTTTGCCAAATTATTGGTCGAACGATTTGGGGCTATTTTTAAAGTTTTGCCGAATTAAAATGGTCTTTTGGAGAAGAAACGGCATAAATGTGCTTATTCAATTTTTTTACCCCTCTCAAAATTATATTATCTGAATATTTGCCCTTTTTGGAGTAGACACAAAAATCTTGCTTTTGTTGACATAAGAGGGCGCTATTGTTAAATAGTGTTCATTCAGAAATAGACCCTTTCTGGATGAAGCTTTAAGCATTCAGCTATAAGCTGTCAGCCAAATCTTTGTATTATGCCTTTTGCTGAAAGCTGAACGCTTATGGCTGACCGCTTTCATACAAAAAGATCGTTATTGAAAAGGTCGGGGTATACACCCTGTTCTATGAAAAAATATATGAGGATATTTAAATGACCATCGCATATATTGACTGTTTTTCCGGCATTAGCGGGGATATGTTTCTGGGCGCACTCCTTGACCTGGGGCTCCCGTTTAACGAGCTTAAAAGGGCCATAGAATCGCTCCCTTTTAAGGGATACTCAATTGATTACAAGAGTGAGATGAAAAACGGCCTTAAAGGAACCAGATTTATTGTGTCTCTAAATGGTGAGCATGAGCATCACGATAACCATCATCACCATGAACATGAGACCCATCATGATCATAAGAACGGCCATGAACATGATAATCATCATGAGCATGATGTACACCCTGCGCAGCATGCACAGCATGAGCACAGAGGGCTAGCGGAGATTACAAGGATCATAAATGCAGGGGCATTAAGTGAGGGTGTAAAGCAGAGGAGCCTTAAGATATTCAGATCTATTGCAGAGGTTGAGGGGGCCATACATAACCGTGCGCCGGAAGAGGTGCATTTTCATGAGGTGGGTGCAATTGACTCCATTATAGATATTGTGGGGGCTGCGTTCGGTGTTGAGCATCTTGGGATCAAAAAATTTTATTCAGGAAGCGTGCCCCTCTCATCCGGTTTTATTAATAGCGGGCATGGCACAATCCCCCTGCCAGCGCCAGCGACTGTTGCGATTTTAAAGGGGATACCGGTTAAAAGCTCAGGGCTTTCATATGAGCTTGTAACACCTACCGGCGCAGCCATCCTGAAGGAGTTTGTTGCAGCCTTTTCCGGCATGCCGCCAATGGTCATCAAAAATATCGGTTATGGCGCAGGCGCAAGGGATATGGCTGAAAGGCCAAATCTTTTAAGGATTATTTTAGGTGAGGCATCTGACTCAGCAAATTCCGATACTGTTGCAGTCATTGAGGCAAATATAGATGATGCAAACCCTGAGTGGCTCGGGTTTATGATGGATAAGCTCTTTAGGGAGGGGGCATATGATGTGGCATACATGCCCCTCCATATGAAAAAAAACAGACCTGGTGTAAGGATAGAGGTGATTGCAAGCCCTGGGCTAAAGGAGCGCTTAATGGAGATTCTATTCAGGGAGAGCACTACCATAGGTGTGAGGCATATCTACTGTGAGAGGATGGTGCTGAAAAGGGAAGAGATCATGGTTGAAAGCCCCTGGGGCAAGCTTATGGCAAAAAAGATATTCCGGCCTGACGGGAGTATATATATCCAGCCTGAATATGAGGCTTGCAAAAGGATTGCAGAGGCGCATGGTGTCCCGTTAAGGGACATATATGCAAAGGTGCTTGCAGTCAACTCTGCTGTGCATAGAAGTTGAAGAATTGGATAATTCAATGAATACTGGCGAAAAAATTAAACAGCATGATGTTTTAACCCATAAGGTTACAGATAAAAAGGGGCATGTTATCCTCTTTTTTGCCACATGGTTTTTTACCGGGCTTATACCCTTTGCACCGGGCACATGGGGCAGCATGGCTGCCCTCCCTTTTGCTGTCATGTCTAACAGCCTGGGAGCCTTTTTCTCATCTCTTTGCATTGCATTTATGTTGATCATTTCAATACCTGTTGCAGGCCGGGCAGCACAAATCATGCGGATGGAAGACCCCCCATCTGTAGTAATTGATGAGGCAGCCGGCATATTTGTAACCCTCTTTCTTATACCTGTTACATGGAAAGCCATTATTGCCGGATTTGTATTGTTCAGGATATTTGACATATTTAAGCCATTCCCCGTGGGGTTGATAGATAAAAAGGTCAGGGGAGGCACAGGCATTGTGCTTGATGATCTTATGGCCGGTATTTATGCGAATGCCGGGGTTAGGATAATCTTAATCCTGATAGATTAAGACTGGCGCAAGGTTCAGGGCGCAAGGCGCATCCGCCGTCGCCTTTCGGCTATGGTGGACAGGAGGCTCAGGGAGTTAACCTATGGGAGTTATATCCAATGTTGTTGAATTAAGACGAAACTGAAACTCCTCTCCCTTGATGGGAGAGGCCGGGTGAGGGTGGAAAAGATTGGTAAAAAATTGCTTTGTTTATTCATCCGGGTTCCGCCTCCCCCAGCCCCTCCCGCACGTGGAGGGGGGAGTATATTGCTGTAACCCTTTTTATATGGACTTTATATGGAAAACATTATTGGTACACTCTTAATCCGGAAATCCCTCACCATTGCTGTTGCTGAATCTTGCACAGGAGGTTTGATTGGCCATATGATCACAAGCATCCCCGGCAGTTCCGCCTATTTTATGGGCGGGATCATCAGCTACAGCAACCAGGCCAAATGCGACCTGCTGGGTGTTTCTCCTCACACACTGCAGCAATTCGGTGCAGTGAGCGGCGAGACCGCAAGGGAGATGGCAAAGGGGGTAAAGGAGCGGTTCATAACAGATATGGGCCTCTCTGTAACAGGCATAGCAGGGCCTGATGGAGGAAGTAAAGAAAAACCTGTTGGAACAGTTTATATGGGCTTTGCATTTGAAAGGAATGAGCCCGTGTCAATAAGATACCTGTTTAAAGGCGACAGGCTGCAAATAAAACAGCAGACAGCAGAAACCGCAATAGAAAATATCAGGAGGTATCTTGATGGGGATACGTTCATTCCTGGCATTTGAACTGCCTTTCGATATAAAGAATGAGGTGGCGCGCATCTCAGCAAATATACAAAAGGGCGGGCTTGATGCAGGGTGGGTAAAACCCGGTAACATCCACCTTACCATGGTTTTT
>CAYWRH010000237.1:0-3318 GCA_964460435.1 uncultured Desulfatiglans sp. | reverse complement strand
ATATTCTGAATAATATATTTAGATATCTGAAATATTTGAAAATTTCAACAGGTTATTGCACATCGTGCCATTTATAAAATAAATCATAATTTTACCTCCTTAACAAGGGATTGGCAGAGGTTGCGCTTTTTTTTATAAATAGCTGAATGTCAGAAATGAAATACTTAAATAAAATATGATAAAAATCAAGACCAATATCAACTATCTTCTGAGGGGCATAATCATATCTGCCCTTTTTATCCTGTTATCCCTTCAGAATTTTCATCTTTTTGAATCCATTGAACAGTTTATTTACGGGATAGAGATGCGCTTTTCACTGGCATCCCCTGCCGGTGCAGGCAAGATATCAATGGTAAACATTGATAAAAAAAGCATTGAAAGGCTTGGTCCCTGGCCCTGGCCAAGGGTCTATATTGCCCGGATGATAGAAAAGCTCAGCGAAAACGGGGCTAAATTGATCGCCCTTGATCTTGAAGGGCTTGACCGCAAGGAAGAAAATTCAGGACTCATGGAGATAAAAAACCTCTCTGTAGATATCTCAGCCCTTAATCTTGGGCAGGATGAAACATTAAGGATACGGGCGCTGCTTGACGCTGCTGAGGGCAGGCTGGATAATGACAGCCTTCTTATCACCTCAACCAAAAAAAGCGGCAGGGTGATTTTACCGGCCATTACATTAAACAGCGATACTGATCCCGTATTCAGCGATTATCAGGCGCAGGTCATAAACAAGGCGAAGATTGATTCACCTGAGTTAACAGAAAATTCATTCCATAATTTCAACAACATCATGCTGCCATTTACAGACCTGGCCATTAACTGTTTTGGCATTGGGCATAACAATCTTTCACCCGATAATTTAATGGCAGGGAGAAGACACCCACTGTTTCTTAACCTCAGATACAATTTTAGAGACAATTTAATACCTTCAATGGCCTTCAGGCTGGCGCAGGAATATATCGGGGGCAAGAATATAAGGCCCGAATTCATAGGGGGAAAGATCATCTTTGAGGGCAAAATAATCCCTGCTACAAAAGGGGAGGCGCTCATAAAATTTATTGGCGGGGCCCGTTCATTCCCCTATTATTCCTTTGTTGATATCTATAATGAGGAAAAGGTGCCCCCTGTCTTTGCGGACAAGATAGTCCTGATCGGGTATACCGCTGATGATGAGGCCAGGGTATCAACACCTGTTGATATGAATATGCCAAGGGTTGAATATACTGCCAATGTGATACAGGCCGTTATTGAGGGCAACTACATAAAACGCCCCGGGATCATGATCTATCTTGAGGGGTTTATAATCCTGATACTTGTAACCCTCTTTTCCTGTCTTCTTCCAGGGACAACACAGCTCAACCGCATCTGCATAGTAGCAGGGCTCGGGCTGATTGTAATATTCACAGGTGTATTCTCTTTTGTGATAATGGATGTCTGGCTCAAAACAGTATATATACTTTCTGCTGTTGCTCTCCTGTATGCGACGATAATCATAAGAGATATTGCAGCCAACCAGAAACTGCTGGGCATCCAGTCAGAAGAATTCATGGAATCAAACAGGATGCTGGGCTTAAGCTTCCAGAGCCAGGGGCTCCTTGATCTTGCCTTTGAAAAATTCAGAAAATGCGACCTTGACAGCTCCATGAAGGATGTTATCTACAATCTTGGCCTTGATTACGAAAGAAAACGCATGATCAACAAGGCCATAAGCGTCTATGAATATATCGCTGAAAAGGATATCAGTTTCAGAGACCTTGAATCCAGGATCATGAAGCTGAAAGAGGCGCTGGGAATTGCTGTAACGCCGCCGGGAAAGGTCAGAAAGGATACAAAGATCCTGATGGTTAACGACCTTGAGATCAGGCCTACGGTTGGCCGCTACGAGATCACAAGGGAGATCGGACAGGGGGCAATGGGGATAGTATATGAGGCCAATGACCCCAAGATAAACAGACGTGTTGCAATAAAGACCATCAGGTTCTCTGACGAATTTGAAGAGTCAAAGGTTCAGGAGGTAAAAAACAGATTTTTCAGGGAGGCCGAGATAGCCGGCAGGCTAAGCCACCCGTCGATCGTTTCGATCTATGATGCCGGTGAAGATTATGACCTGACCTATCTAGCGATGGAGTATCTGGAGGGCAAGGACCTTCGCACATACTGCACAAAAGGCAGGCTTAAACCCCTGCGTACTGTGCTCTTTATCATCAGCGAGGTTGCCTTTGCCCTTGATCATGCCCATAACAAGGGGGTGATACACAGGGATATAAAACCCGGCAACATAATGCTGCTTAAAAACGGCAAGGTAAAGGTTACAGACTTTGGCATTGCAAAGGCGGTCTCATCCACATCCACAAAAAGCGGCGTTGTCCTGGGCACGCCCAATTACATGTCACCGGAACAGATCAATGGCGGTGAGATAGATGGGAGGTCAGACCTATTTTCACTCGGCGTTGTCATGTATGAGATGCTCTCAGGTGATCTCCCCTTCCATGGAAAGAATATTACAAACCTTCTATACCAGATAACACAGGAGAGACACACCCCCATCAGGGAGAAAAACCCCAAGGTGCCGAAGGTCTGTGAACAGATCATAAACAAGGCCCTTGAAAAAGAGCCTGACAAAAGATTCCAGTCAGGCATGGAAATGGCAGTTTATTTACGGGCTGTAATCAAAAAGATAGATGAAGCCAGGCAGAGAAGGGATGATACAACAAGGGAGATGACGCCATCCTGACATCAATAATGAAAAGTGCAAAAAAAGTGGGATAATCCATCCAAAATTGATTCCTGAGAAGCGAGTCGTTTTTTGCCGAATTCTTGAAAAAAGATATAACAATTGAGATTTCGGGAGAGGGATTGTAAGGGAAGACCTGCTTGCTATGCCATAGCCCCTATAAAAGAAGCGCCGGCGGGAGTGTCTATCTCCATTGCCAGATTGTCGTCATAACCTTACCCAATTTCAGGAAACCTTACCTCTGGGAAGTGAAAGAGACACCTTGGGTCGCGGAATTGGCGATTATTTGTGGTGGGGCTGGGAGCCGCCCAGCTCATAAATTATTTTCATATCGGTGTCTGGAAAGATAATCTCAGCATTATTGAGGAGCTCAAAGAGGGTACATAGGGTTCGGTTAGTCGCTGGCCTTGAGGAATAATGTACACGAACCTTTAGGAGTTTTGACTTTGTGTCAGGTAATATATCCGCTTCGGTTAGAAAAAGATCCTGCAACAGTTTTCGTGCTAACCCGACTTTGGCTATTCGGTGGGTATAAAAAATTAAGTTACTGATAATATGAAGTATTTTTTTGCAGAGGTTAAAAA
>CAYWRH010000236.1:0-3324 GCA_964460435.1 uncultured Desulfatiglans sp. | reverse complement strand
TTATAATATTTTTCGCAATACTTTTTTTACTTGCCGGTTTTTTTTTCTTCGTTCAACAGGAGGTAAAGAACCAGATCGACCGCGGGGTAATTGACAATATAATAGCCTCTGAGAGTCCGGTCTTTTATAATGATAATATTACGCCAATAGGTGTCTTTTTTGAAAAAATACACAGTAAATATATAAATTACAGAGAGATACCTAAAATATATATCAAGGCGCTGATAGCATCAGAAGATGGTAATTTTTTTCATCATTCAGGTTTTGATTTAAAGGCTATTACAAGGGCATTTATTACTAATATGAAGGCCGGAAAGGTTGTTCAGGGCGGAAGCACCATTACGCAGCAGACAGCCAAAAACGTCTTTAAAAGGGAAAAAAGCGGGTATATATCAAAACTTAAAGAGCTTTTTCAGGGTCTTATCCTTGAGTTTTTTTATACAAAGGAGGAGATCCTTGAAATGTATATTAACCAGTTTGAGGTCACCGGATTTGGCAAGGGACTCAGGATAGCATCTGAATACTTTTTTAATAAGGATGTAAAAGAGCTAAATCTTGTCGAGGCTGCATTTTTAGCGGGTATGGTCAAGGGACCATATAAATATAACCCCTTTACAAAAAACACAGATGAGGAAAAGAATAAAGCAATAAAAAATGCGAATATCCGTAAGAATTATGTTCTAGAAAACATGTTAAAGTTAAACATGATATCCAATAAAGAATACCTTGCGGCAATAAAACAGGATGTCCCTTTCAATGAAGGTCAGGTAACATACAGATTAAACGTAATACTGGATTATATCAGGACTCAATTACAGTCAGACTATTTCAAGAAGATACTTCACGATGAAGGCGTTGATAATATTGCCACATCAGGCATCAAGATCTATACATCTATCAATAAAGAGATTCAGGATGCAGCCCTAATGAGCATTCAGAAAAATCTTCCCCTCCTTGATATAAGACTCTCAGGCATGGATAATAATATCTTCAAGGATAGATATATAAAAAAGGTTGGCGCCTATTACCAGACTCAGGGAACAGGTCTCCCATTTTTTGTTAAAATAAGCAGCATTGTCAAGACTGATAAAGGGCCGGAAATATCAGTTTCATGGAATGATACCATGACAGGCGTTATTGACATCCCCGCGCTCAACGAAGTGGCAAATGCATGGGCAATGTGGAAGTATGGTTATAATTTCAGATATAATTTTAATTATTTAAATGAATTTATTAATCTATTTAATGAAGGTGATTATATCCCTGTCACCCTGACAGAGGGGGGGGAGAAAAAAATATGTTTTGCACCTATTCCTGAGCTTGAGGGAGGAGTTGTAATTCTTAAGGATGGTATGATAAAGGCAATGGTTGGGGGATACTTTAACAGAAACTTTAACCGTGCTGTTGATGCAAAAAGACAGCTTGGTTCAATCTTTAAACCCATTGTATATACCGCCGCTATGCAGCTTAAATGGCACAGCCTTGATAAGCTTTATAATGTACGTGATCTTTATTCATATCAGGGGACATATTATTTGCCAAACCCAGATCATGAACCAGAAAGTGAAACAGTATCCATGACATGGGCCGGTGTGAAATCAGAAAACTTGGCAACAGTATGGCTGTTATATCACCTCACTGATAAACTTACAATGAGTGAATTTAAAGAAGTTGTAGATATTGTCGGTTTAACTCGTGGAAATAATGAATCATATGATGACTATGTTTCAAGAATAAGAGATGAACATGGTGTTCTGGTTACACCCAACGCCATCAGAGAGGCTGCTTTTGACATGGCCTGCAAGAGCATTGAAACAGATCTCTTATTTGATGAGAATTTATATGCACTTGATAATATTAACAGGCTTCACCTTAGCATTGATGCAAAAAAAATTACTGGTGACAATAATAATTCCATATTGCGATACAACTATGAGCGCCTGAAAAAAATCAATTCCAAGATGCTTAATGATCTGAAGGATATTGATCTTCTCTTTACCCTGTACAGCGATAATCCATCATCAATTGAAAAAGGTCTTAACAATGGATTAAACCAATTATATATACTTAAAACAGAAGATGGCAATGAGCGGATCATTTATACTGAAAATCCGATGTATATAAATGGAAGAAATTTTTTTAAGGCTACCATTACTGATCTTATTGACAGAAAAGCTAACTTTACTGTTGAGGATATCTGGCTGGATGACCTTGTACCATCCGGAATACTGACAAACCTGCAGGAATATATGAATAAACATTATAAAGAATTAGCAGGCTTTTCCAGGTATGATATTAATGTCCTGTTACATATCAGAGATTTCAAAACCCTTGTAAATCTCGCATATGTTAAAAGGCTTACAAAAGATTTGGGTATCTATACCCCCCTTGACCCTGTGCTTTCATTTCCCCTTGGGCCTAACGCTATAAGCATCATTGAAGGTGCACTTGCGTATCAATCTATATTGAGTGGCGAAATTAATACAATTCTGGATGTTGACACTGAAAATGGGCTCATCCCAATTATTACTAAAATAACTGACAGGGATAATGTTCTGATATGGGAATACAAGCCTGAGAAGAAGATAGTGTTATCAAAAACAATATCTGCATCAATTATTGAGATTCTGAGGAATGTAGTGGAAAATGGAACAGGTCAGAGGGCCAGGAATGCAGTCAAGATGGGTATTGATTTTGAAAATGGCAATATGGAATTGCCTGTTTTATGTTACGGGAAAACAGGCACTGCAAACCGTTTCACAAACTCAAGCTTTGTCGGATATATCCCGGGCCTGGACAGCATTACTGGTGAATTTGACCTCAATCTGGGATATGTAATTGCCTCTTATGTAGGTTATGATAATAATTTCCCTATGAAAGGAAAAAGTTTTAGTATTTCAGGTTCATCAGGTGCACTCCCTATATGGATTGACACAGCAACAGGGATAGTAGAGAGTAAGGAATATAAAAAGGGGATTAATGTATCTGATCTGGTATTTACTGCGTCATCAACACAGGTGACTAAAAATAACAGTATGATTATGATACCCATAACTGTTTCTAAAAAGGATGGGCTTCCTGTAACGCCAGATGAAAACTACTTAACAGATGATCAGGTTACTGAAATCTATATCAACCAGGGAGATCAATCATCCTCACCTTATTTAAGAGAATTCAGCCCCCTGAAAGGAAAAGTAAATGATTAATAGCCTGAGAATAGTAAATCTTCTTTTTATAATTATTATAATAGCTGGTTGCATTACGATCCCGAAACAAAAAGAAAAAGAGATGGCACGATATTATGACATTCCCTTTTCCAATGAT
>CAYWRH010000235.1:0-3344 GCA_964460435.1 uncultured Desulfatiglans sp. | reverse complement strand
TTTACCCCTTTGTATTATGTTGTTTTTATTGATTATTTAAGTATTGAACAGGCTCCATTTATATGTCTCAACTCCATAGATACAGCAGGAGCCTGCAATAAGCATAATAACAAGGGCTGAGAAGGATTTTATGAATATGTTAACAGACATGATAACAGGTGATGCCATGATGGCCTATCTGAGTTTTTCCCTTAACATGGCTATAAGCCCTTCCGGCTTTTCCTTAAGCAGTATGTTGCTGAACTGGGTTCTGTAGTTTTTTAACAGGCTGACCCCCTCGATTTTTACATCATATATGCGCCAGCTATCACCTTTCTTTTGCAGGCTGTAATGTACAGGTGTTTTTACGCCATTGTGTAATAGGTTGGTCATTACAACAGCCTTTGTATCCGAGAGAAGCTCCTCCCCGGTGTATTCAACCTTCTCGCCCGAGAAGCCTGACTGTATCTTTTCAAGGTAGGTATTGCCCAGGAACTTTCCGAACAAACCGGCGAATTCTTCCTGCTGTGCCGGGGTAAAGGCCTGCCAGTTTCTGGCAAGTGTAAGCCTGGCCATTCCATTAAAATCAAACGCCTCCTCAATAATGCCCCAGAGGATATCATGCTGTTCGCCCTTTTTTGCCTGATCAGAGTAGACAGGGTCATTTAGAACGACAAAAACCCGGTCAATCTTCTCCTTCAGGGTATCAAATGGCGCAGATGCATGCGTATATATGCAGGTCATAAGGGTAAAAATGGTAAATATTATATTCAGTTTTTTCATATTGATCTCCACTGGTTTAGGTTTATTTTGCATCGCCAAAGAGATATTTGCTTATCAGATCTTCAAGGTCAACAGCCGATTCTGTTTCAAGTATCATATCTCCAGGCTTTAATATTTCATCGGAACCTCCTGGTGAAATCATAATATATTTATCACCGATAAGCCCTGCTGTCTTTACAGAGGCTATTGCATCCTGCTCAAGCTGGATATCATTTTTTATATTCAGTGTAACATTAGCGAGTTTTTTTTCATGATCAAGTGTAATGGCCGCTATATTGCCTATCTGTACCCCTGCCATCTCTACTGAAGAGCCTACCTTAAGACCGGAAACAGACTGGAAACGGGCGTACAACTGGTAATGATCAGACCTTATCAGGTCCAGATTACCGAGGTGAACGGTCAGGTACCCTACACATATAATCCCTATAAACATGAAAATTCCAACAGAAGTCTCTATAGATGATTTTTTCATTATTCCTCCATTTTCTTGAAAAAGCAGGCATCCTCCAGGCTTGATTCTGCCTCCCTAATCATATTCTCAAATTGCAGGTCCCTTTTAGCCTCTGCAAACCCTACATTGATTGAACATTCAAGAGATGATTCCTTTAATATCTCTTTTATCCTTGTTTTTGCCAGCAGTTTTGAGAGTTTGCTGCAGGTCTGGCGCGCCTGTTCTAGATTTGTATCAGGCAGTATAGCGATAATATTATTAAAATTGTACCTGAAGCATATATCTGTGACCCTCAAGTGGGGCCTCAGCTCCTCTGCAAAGCTCCTTAGCAGTTCCTGGCCCACCATATGACCTGCCTTCTGATGTATCTGCTCCAACTCCCTTATCCTGAAAAGTATTATTGAAAATACATAATTATGTCTGTTGAACCTTGCCAGCTCCTCCATGAATCTCTCTTCACCCCTTGGCTGTGGCAAAAGCCCGGTAAGTGAGTCATGGCGGCTTTCAAGGCCGTTAACAAACTGTGATACAACAGGGATCTTTGTATCCTTAAGGGCTTCAACAGGCCCCTCAAAGACTATCCTCCCCTCATGAAGCATTATAAGCTTCTGGGAGATATAGAATATTTCAGGTATCTCATGGCTCACAATAATGGCTGTAAACCCCAGCTTCTGCTGGTATTCGGAGATCATGCTGTGCACTGCGTTTCTTCGTATGGGGTCAAGACCTGTTGTGGGCTCATCAAACAGGACAATTTCAGGGTCTGTAACAAGGGATCTTGCAAGTGCAACCCTTTTTTTCATGCCGCCTGAAAGCTCTGAGGGGTATTTATGGGCCATTGAACCTATATCAAGCTGGTTCATCTTATCCATAACTACTCTCTGGATAGTCTCTTTTGACAGCCTCTTTTTTTCGCTGAGCGGAAGCGAGATATTTTCATAGACAGTCATGGAATCAAAAAGGGCGGTGCCCTGGAACATATAACTGAATCTCTTTTTAATCTCTCTTTTTTCCCTGCTTGATAATCCGGATATGTTACGTCCATCTATAAGGATTTCTCCGGAATCGGGAGAGATCAGACCTATTATATGTTTGAGCAGCACTGATTTGCCAACACCGCTCATGCCTATTATTGTGGTTATCTCGCCCCTGTTAATGGTAAGGTTAACATTATCAAGCACAACCTGGCTGCCAAAACTCTTGGAAACATTCCTTAATTCTATTAAAGCATTATTATTCATATCTCTAGGTGCCCTTCAAACCTCTTTTTATAATAGAAATGATGTCATGACATAATCGGAAACAAGGACAAGGACACATGAGATAACGACGGCTGAAGTGGTTGCGAATCCCACACCCTTTGCCCCGTGCCCCTCTTTTCTGGTATGGGTATAATAACCCTGATAGCAGCATATTGTTGCTACAATAACAGAAAAAACAATGGATTTTATGCCGCATCCGGTCAGGTCATCCATGGATATGCCGGATTCCACCCTTGAAAAATAAACACCCTCATTCAAACCCAGCAAGATGGAACCGGTAAGATATCCTCCCCATATCCCTATGACATTGAACATGGCTGTAAGCAGGGGGAACGATATCAGGGAGGCAAAGAGCCTGGGGCTTACGAGAAACCTGACTGGGTCAATATCCATTGTGTCAAGGGCATCTATCTGCTCGGATATCCTCATTATGCCTATCTCCGCAGCAATCGCTGACCCGGCCCGCCCTACAATCATAATCGCTGTTAGAACCGGCCCAAGCTCGCGGATAAGAGAGAGCGCAACAGCCGCGCCAAGCAGCCCCTCTGAACCGAATTTGGAGAGGGTATAATACCCCTGGAGCCCAAGCACCATACCTGTAAATGCCCCTGTCAGGCAGATAACAAATACAGATTTAAGGCCTATAAAATATATCTGCTGTATAATCTTTGTAAATTGAAAGGGGAATGTAAAGATATTGTAGAAACCTTTGAAAAAGAAGCTGCCAATCCTGCCCATCTCCTGGGTAAAAAATATGGTATATTTCCCGAGGTTGTTAAAAGGCAGTATAATCGATTTTGTATTTATCATCTTTTATATATCCCTTTCGGATAGTATATATAATTATTTTGAATAAGTTTTCAGTTAAA
>CAYWRH010000234.1:0-3420 GCA_964460435.1 uncultured Desulfatiglans sp. | reverse complement strand
TGTATATTCTGGCAGAGAGCCGGGACAGGAGGAAAAAAGAGAAGGCCATCAGACACAGAAAGCTGAGACGTTTTAATCACCGAATAGCGAAAGTCGGGCTAATACCACAAAGTCTTTTAACGATAGTTCGTAAGTATCCTGTTGATCTTAAGCCTTTCAATCTCCTCGATCAGGGACATTACAATTCCCTGATCGGGGAGATCGCTTAATGGCCTTAACCAGTTCCTCAGAACCATTCCAGTTACCAGCATTACTCGCGAACCCCTTTAGAGGCCCAGCTTTTCCTTTTCGTTTCAGGTATTCAATGTCTGGGCAGATACAATCGCTGTAACATGTTCACCATACCTCATGGTAATAACAGGATCACCAGTTTCTACCTGTCTTAGAAAGACAGATATATTTATGTAAACAGTTTGACAATTGATATACCATATTTTAACATGTTATAATATTGTAACTGGAGGTATACCATGATAATAGCAAAGACTACTGAAAAGGGTCACGTTATAATCCCTGCATCACTCAGAAAAAAGTATAATATCAAGAAAGGAACAAGGATGGCTATCTCGGAAGGAGAAGGGAATATAATTATAATCAAGCCGATACCTGATGATCCTATTGAGGCATCCAGGGGTATACTTAAAGGAAAAACTTCCATGCTTAAGGCACTTTTAAAGGATCGCGAAGAAGAGGCAAAACATGGATAGCGCTTATGTCCTTGACAGCTACGCACTGATTGCTCATTTTGAAGATGAAAAAGGCGGAGAAAAAGTCAGAAAATTTCTCAAGGCTGCACAAGCCGGAAAGACAGAACTCTATCTATCTGTAATAAACTTTGGAGAGATATATTATAATACATATCGGGAGCATGGCAGCAAAAAGGCAGATGAGGCTGTTTTTATGATTGAACAATTACCTGTAACTATTGTGAATGCGGATATGGAAATCACACTTGAAGCAGCAGGTCTTAAAAGTCTTTATCCAGTAGCCTATGCGGACTGTTTTGCAGCAGCCCTTGGCATCAGAAAAAAGGCAACAATTATTACCGGTGACCCAGAGTTTAAACAGTTTGGTGAAAAGGTAAATGTGGAATGGATCTAAACTATCGCTGCTTTTTTGTAACTTGAATAATAAAAACCAGCTCGCAAAAGGTGCAGAGTTTTCTGTTCCGGTGGATTTTAAAGAGTGAGAAAAGGGAAAAAGGTGCATGGCGCAGGGATCAAGGTTTGAAGGGAAATACAAAAAGAATGAGGGTCGAATAACAAACTTTTGACATCCAATGAAAGGCAATAATAGTGCAGGAGAAAAACAGGGCGCTTTTGCTGTGCACGCAATTTCACCATATTCCTAAAGAACAGAATAGTAATCAAGAAACTGTTTTGTATTCAGTCATTTATTCGCCCGCACATCACGAACGCAGTCCAGAACAACATATTATACCTATGATTACTCTGGAAAGCTGTTAACAACCCAATATCCTGGCACTGATAATTTTATTGTAACCAATACCTATTATGCAGGTTCAAACCTTTTAAGCGCTGTATCAGGTTCGGATGGTGTAACATATGCCTCGATAAGCGATTATTCACCTTCAGGCAAAATGATATCAGTGGTATATGGTAATAATACCACTGATACATATACCTATGATGCCAGGTCAGAAAAGCTGAGCCAGGTATTGACAGCAAGCAATGTTTCGGGGACATTACAACAAAAGATTTATTATTATACCGCTATAGGAGAGATCAGCGCCATTTTAAATATGCCTTCTCCCGGATGGCTCGGATACACCTATGACAAACTAGGTCGGCTTACAAATGAGTACACAAATGGGACAAGCTCCATGACCATTACCTACAATGCGATAGGAAATATCACCTCAAAGACAGTGGGCGGCAACACCTTTACATATAGCTATAGCGCCGATCATAAGCATGCTGTATGTAGTGTTACATATAATGGATCAATTTACCCTTACTTTTATGATTCTAACGGCAACATGACCTACGGCCCTGATTTTACAAACCTGGGTAATATTCAGGCGAGAACAATTACATACAACGCAGACAACATGCCTGTCCAGCTATCCTATAGCAGTGGTGTTACGACACAGTTTACCTATGGAGGCACAGGAGAGAGGGTTAAAAAGAGGGTAAATAGCGGCGGAAATGTCACTGATACCTATTATATAGGCGACCATTTTGAGGTAAGGGGCGGAGAAACCATTAAATATATCTTTGCAGGTAACTTAAGGGTTGCGCAGGTAAAAGGCTCAACCCGGAGCTTTTTTCATAAGGATCACCTTGGCAGCTCTACTGTTATGACTGATGCATCAGGATATGTGATAGAATCAACAGAGTATATGCCCTTTGGAAGTGTGAGGAGCCATTCAGGGGCAAGCACATCTGATTACAAATATACAGACCAGGAGCTTGATGCAGAGAATGGCCTTTACAACTACAATGCCAGGCTTTATGATCCCTTCATTGGCAGGTTTATTTCTCCGGATACGATTGTGCCTGATACTTATAACCCACAGTCGCTGAACAGGTATTCTTATTGCCTTAATAATCCTATCATTTATACAGACCCGAGCGGGCATACTTATGCGGATGCTGATGAATGGGCTGCCTATATGGCAATTGCACAGCAAGCATATAGTTTGTATCAAGTGTGGCCCCAGATGGGTGGAATAATGCTTCATGATTTCTTAATGGGGTTTAACTCATTTCAAACAGGTTTTGAAGTGCGTGCTGTTGACCCTGATACAATGATATTAGCACAGTTATTGGCCGGTACTCAGGCATCTGGTGGAGGGCAGTCCTCCTATCAAAATTCAAGAGACCCAAATGAAATTGATAAGGTTGCGAAAGCTAAATTATCTGAAGGTATTCAAATTACTAAAATATTTGGATATGAGATAGGTGGCTTAATATACGAGTTTAAAGGTAGTTATTATGCAACTCCATGGGTTAATGGGCATACCCATAAAACGCAGCCTAATCCCCATGTTCATGTTTATGACGCACGTGTGTATATGCCTGATGGCGCAAATATAGTAGGTATTTATCACACACATCCAAATAACAATGTATTTAGTTCTGGTGATGTTGATTTAGCAAATGATAAATTAAATTCTCCTTATGGTATTTATATGGGGTATGTTTCAGGTGATGTTTGGTTCTATGAGTCTGACTCTTTAGATCTAAATCCCCAATATGTACCTGAAGAAAATTATAGTGTATTAATTGGTTTTACACAGATTTATATCGGTAAAATGACAGAATGATTTATTTAATTTTGATTAATTTTATGTAAGGAGTTTATTATGTACAATAAAAAATACTCTATTTTTTTTTTTATTATAATATTTATTTTGTTTAGCATTTCAATTTAATTTTAAGATACATATAATGAAAT
>CAYWRH010000233.1:0-3433 GCA_964460435.1 uncultured Desulfatiglans sp. | reverse complement strand
AGTATATTATTCCGCATTGGAAAAAGATCACAAGTAACTGGATTTTTTATAAATTAGCTTTTGATTAAACAGCATATATTAATATCAAGGAGGAAGGTTTATGGACTTTCAATTAAGTGAAGAGTTGCAGATGCTGCGTGACATGGCAAGGGATTTTGTTAATGAAAAGGTAATACCGTTTGCAGATGAATGGGATGAAAAACACTATTTCCCATATAATGAGGTTATGAAACCAATGGGTGAACTTGGTTTCTTTGGCACGGTTATCCCCGAAGAATACGGCGGAAACAATATGGGCTGGCTCGCAGCCATCATCCTTACCGAGGAGATAGCTAGGGGCTCCAGCTCCTTAAGGGTACAGATGAACATGCAGACACTTGGCTGTGCATATACAATATACAAATATGGCAGCGAGGCGCTAAGAAAAAAATATGTGGAAAAGCTTGTAACAGCAGAATATGTCGGCGGTTTTGGCATCACAGAACCTAATGCAGGCTCTGACGTTATGTCCATGAAATCCACAGCCGTAGACAAGGGTGACCACTGGCTCATCAACGGCTACAAGACATGGATATCAAATGCCTCAGCAGCCGATGCAATTATTTTTTATGCCTACACCGACAGGGAAGCAAGGGGCAAGGGACTTTCAGCATTTGTTGTGGAACCCAAAAATTTTAACGGCGTCACCACAACAGACCTGGATAAACTGGGAACAAGGTCCACGCCAACAGGCGAGATCATCCTTGAAGACTGCAAGGTGCCCAAAGAGAACATCCTTGGAAACCCGGGTGACGGCGCAAAGATCGTCTTTGGTTCACTGAACCAGAGCAGATTATCCGCAGCAGCAGGCGGGATCGGCCTTGCACAGGCATGCCTGGATTCCGCAATAGCATACTGTAAAGAACGTGAGCAGTTCGGCCAGACGATCGGAAATTTCCAGATGAACCAGGACCTGATTGCACAGGTAGCATGCGAACTTGAGGCCGCAAGGTTAGTTGTATACAAGGCCGCAGTACAGAAGGACAACGGCAACCTTGGAAACACCATTGAGGTTGCACAGGCAAAATATCTTTCAGGCGAGATAGCTGTAAAGGCTGCAAATGTTGCGATGAGAATCCTCGGCGCCTATGGCTACTCAACAGAATACCCGGTTGCAAGATACTACCGCGATGCCCCGGCCTATCAGCTTGTTGAGGGCTCAACAAACATCTGCAAGATGATTGTAGGGCAGGATCTTGTAGGCGGTAAAAAATCCAAGTAGTTTTTGAATGGATATCTTTCCTGAGATAATATCAGGATATTAAAACAGCAACGATCACCCATCCCCTGATGGAATGGGTGATCATTTTTTAACCAGATAAGTTCTCAATAATAAGCAGGAGGAGTAAATGAGACGCTATTTTGAACAGATGACACCTTTTGGCAAGCCATTAAGTGAAAAGCAGATAAAAGATGCAGCAGAAAATATTGCCGAGATTAAAAAGGTTGAAGAGGAGGTAAACAAGGCGGTTGAGGCCGTTAAAAATGCAGGCATCCCTGCAGAAAAGATAAGGGAGAGAGGTCAGATGACCGTTTGGGAAAGGATCGAATATCTTGTTGATCCGGGCACATGGACGCCTCTCCACACAATCTATGACCCCCAGTTTAACGAAGAGGGAACAACCGGCGTAATTGACGGCCTTGCCAAGATTCACGGCAAATGGGCTGTTGTTATAGGTTTTGATAACAAGGTAATGGCAGGCGCATGGATAGCTGGCCAGGCAGATAACCAGCTCAGGGTTACTGACATGGCAAAAAGGCTGAGGGTGCCCCTTGTATGGATAGTAAACTGCAGCGGCGTAAAGCTACCGGAGCAGGAGGAGGTTTATGCAAACAGGAGAGGAAACGGCACAACATTCTTCAGGCATGCTGAACTGGCCAAGCTTGGCGTTCCGATAATTGCTGGCATATATGGGACAAACCCGGCTGGCGGCGGTTACCAGGGCATAAGCCCCACTGTTATTATAGCCCACAAGGATGCAAACATGGCTGTAGGCGGCGGCGGTATTGTTGGCGGCATGAGCCCCAAGGGCCACTTTGACCTTGAAGGGGCAGAGGCCCTTATTGAGGCAACAAGGCACTTCAAGGAGGTTCCACCCGGAAGCGTCAAGATACATTATGATGTCACAGGCTTTTTCAAGGAGGTGCATGAGACAGAAAAGGGCGTGCTTGACTCGCTCAAGAGACACATGGACATGATGCCTGCCTATGACCCGGAGTTTTTCAGGGTTGCAGAGCCTAAAGAGCCGAAATTCAGCACAGAAGAGCTGAACAGCATCGTGGCATTCAACCAGAAACGCAGCTATAACTTTGAAGAGATGCTTGCAAGAATCACAGATAACAGTGAGCATATGGAATTCAGGCCAGGGTACGGCCCTGAGGTTTATACCGGACTTGCAAAGATAGACGGTTACCTGATGGCATTTATCGGCAACAGGCAGGGTTTCCTTGGCCCCAAATACCCTGAGTATGCAAATTACCCCGGAATCGGCGGCAAACTCTATCGTCAGGGGCTTATAAAGATGAACGAGTTTGTTACCCTCTGCGGAAGAGACAGGGTGCCAATAGTATGGCTCCAGGACACATCAGGAATTGATGTCGGTGATATTGCAGAGGCAGCAGAGCTTCTGGGCCTTGGGCAGTCACAGATATATTCAATTGAACAGACCGATGTGCCCCAGATATGCATTGTTATAAGAAAGGGCACTGCGGCTGCCCATTATGTAATGGGCGGGCCAACAGCCAATAACCACAATGTGTTCACCCTTGGCACACCCATGACAGAGATATATGTTATGCACGGTGAAACAGCGGCTGCTGCCTCCTATTCAAGACGCCTTGTAAAGGAGAAGGATGCCGGCAGATCACTCCAGCCAACCATTGACAAGATGAATGAGCTGGCGCAGCAGTATTATGAAAAATCAAGGCCGGTATACTGCGCAAAACGCGGCTTTGTTGATGAGATAGTGTTCCTGCCTGACTTAAGAAAATATATCAAGGCATTTGCAGGATGCGCATATCAGAACCCCGCATCCATCTGCTCAAGGAACCACATGATAATCCCAAGGATTATCAAGGGTTAATTTTCTTTTATGGGCGGACTAAATGTCCGCCCTGTTTTAAATATAATTAAACTTACGCTCTCTTGTGCATATCAATCCTAAAATTGTCTCACTGATTATTCCTTAAAACTTATTGACATCATAACGATTTTTACCAATAATCCATGCTGTTTCTTCAGTATTTTCAATTCAGGTTTTAAGGATGTGTTTTTGGCAATAAGCGTGCTTTAAACTCAGAATAGAGTGCACAAAATAATGTGCAATTTTCATATTTTAAAAAACTCAACAACCACCATCTAAAGATGGTGGGTTGAAGATAAGGACTGAAAGTC
>CAYWRH010000232.1:0-3449 GCA_964460435.1 uncultured Desulfatiglans sp. | reverse complement strand
CCGGTCGCAAAAGACATAATAACAGTCTGCTCCAGATGCAATCTGGAATTGAACCATATCGTTGTAAGACACAATGCCAAGGGTATTGTTGACCGTGTGAAATGCCACACATGCGGGTTTGAACACAAATACAAACCGGTTAAAAAACAGGCAGAGACAACCACAAAAAGAAAATCGCCTGTCAGAAAAAAATCCGCTGAAAAGGAATATGAAGCATTGATGGAAAGATATAGCGACCAGGTCCCTGTTCCCTATTCCATGCAGGGGTCATACAGTGAGGGCAGCTTTATTGATCACAAGACCTTTGGAAAGGGCTTTGTAACAGGTTTATCCTTTGAACGTATAGTGGTGCTTTTTCAGGATGGCGTAAAGACCCTGGCTGCGGGGAAAAAATAGTCTGGCACAGCAGAATTGGCTGTGACCAGGAGATCCATGATAAGCATCAGGAAGATGATCCGCTGCTGTTAATGTTACTGCTGACATTTATCCGCCCGCAAGCTCTCTGCAGTCTTGTAAAGGCGAACACCCCGATCACAACAGTAGGGATAAAAAACAGGGCATGAAGCACGGTTGCAGCTGAAAGCCCTGCTTCAGCAGATACACCTAATGCTATATAGGCATACTGCCCGGCAAGGTGGTATGCCCCTACAAAGCCTGGCGCTGAAGGCACAATCACCCCGGCAAAAAGAAACCCCATAATAATAAAGGCTGATATAAAAGGGAGCCTGATCCCTGTTGCGATACCCACCAGATGGATCTGGCACAGGGATAATCCCCACAGTATGAGTGACCATAATAGGGCCATAAATAATGGCCTGAACCCTCTAACAGGTGATAGACCCAGAAAAAAATTATCAAGGATCTGGCCGGTTTTCTTTCTTACCGCTTCAGAAAACATGAAAAGAATTTTATCCAAAACCCTCTGAAATATATCGGGTCTGCGCCTGATTGCAGCGATAAACACCATTGCAGCAGCAATTCCAAAGAAGAAAATAAGGGCGCTCCACCGGATACGCCTTATAATATGGCTAAATTCAGGGGGAAAGGTTGTATTCATAAGACCGATTACTATAATAACAAGCATAATAAACCCGTCGAACAGACGCTCAATAACAAGGGTTCCAAATACAGCGCTTTTGCTCATTCTCTCTATCTGTCCAAGTGCATTTGCCCTTACTAATTCGCCCAGCCTTGCCGGAAGCACACAATTGGCCGCAAACCCGGTCAATACAGACAGAAGCCTGTTTCTAAGACCGGTTTTCCCCATATGACATAGAAAGATCTCCCAGCGGAGCGCGCGTACAAGATACTGTGCAATGGTTATCAGGGCGGCAGGCAAAAGGATAATGTAATTGGATGATGCTATTATTGCGCCCGCTCTCCATAAATCTACCTGACGGAATGCCAGATAAAGAAACAGGGCGCTTGATAAGAACCCTGCCCAAATCTTCCAGTTTACCTTTTTAGGGGACAGGTTATTTTCCATTCACTTCCAGGATTTTTCTTGCATTGATCACATCCTTTTCTATCTGCCTTACAAGCTCATCCTTGCTATTGAATTTTATTTCATCCCTCAGGCGGTCAACAAACCTTATAACAAGCTTTTCACCTACAATATCGCCGCTGAAATCAAGGATATGGGTCTCAATAGAAAGTAACTCCCCGTTAAATGTCGGGTTAACGCCTATATTGCATACACCGTTATATTCCCTGCCTTTTACAATCACCCTTACAGCGTACACCCCTGTGCCCGGAATTATCTCCTTGTACGGGGCAAGATTGGCTGTGGGAAAACCTAGCAGGCTTCCACCCCTTCCCATGCCGGTTTTTACAGTGCCGGTAATCTGGTGATCGCGCCCCAAAAGCCTTTTTGCCTCTGCAAGGTGTCCGTCCCGAATCAGGTTTCTAATGGATGTGCTTGAAATAAGGGTGTCATCAAGGTAAACAGGCTCAACAACATGCACCTTAAAACCCAGCTCTCGGCCCATCTTTTTTAACAGTTCTATATTTCCTTTTCTGCCTGCCCCGAAGCTGTAGTCATATCCGACAACGATCTCTTTAATCCCTATCTTTTTTATGAGCAATTCCTGTACAAAATCCTCAGCAGTGATTGCTGCAAATTCCAGGGTAAACGGCAGGCAGAATATCACATCAATGCCAGAGGCCAGGATCAATCTGATCTTCTCTTCAAGCGGTGTGATCAGCCTGGGCTCGTTTCTGTGTCTTACCACCTTTAGGGGGTGAGGCTCAAATGTCATTACAACGGACTGCCCGTTAATCCCCTGCGCAAGCCTTTTAACCTTATCGAACAGGGCCATGTGCCCTTTGTGCACCCCGTCAAAATTCCCGATGGTAAGCACAGGGTTTATTAGAGGTTTTGCAAGCTCCCCCAGATCAGTGATAACGGTCATTTCTTATTATCTTTTCCTTCATTATCTTGAAATAGATGAACTGTCCGAAGTCGCACCGGATACCTTAGTGGTGTCCATCATGCAAAGGTAATAATCTTGCCCTGCCACGACTTATTTGTTGACAGAAATCGTGTGATACTATAAATAAAGCCAGAAAATATCAACACCTTAATGTGCCGAAGTGGTGGAATTGGTAGACACGCTAGGTTCAGGGTCTAGTGGGGGTTCCCCCGTAGGAGTTCAAGTCTCCTCTTCGGCACCATCTTTATAAAAACACCCTAAAAATTATATATGTCCTCCGCAAGATCAGGGTTATCAATGAGCTTTTTTGCAAAATTTATATACTTGTTCACAATGGCCCTCACAGCCAGCTGCAGGGCATAGGCCTTGACAGGCTTTTCAAGCAGATAGGTTATATTGGATGCAATGCACATATTGACTACATCGTCACTGGCATTCCCTGACATTATTATGGCGTCTTCATAGATCATCGGGTATTTATAGGCCAGGGAATCAAGAAACTGGAAGCCTGTATAATCCTTGAGAAAGACATCTACAACAAATATGGATACGCTTGTCCTCTGGCTCTTGCAGTAGACAATCGCCTCATCCACATCACTGAAGGCAATAACATTACCCCAGGTATAAAAGCGTTTTATAATGTCTGATACAAGCTCGCACACCTCTTTGTTGTCATCAACTACAATCACATTTAATCCGTCCGACATGGCCAATCCCTCCCTTGCTGGAGACCCGAATATAGGTTTATAGCGCTAAAGATAATATCATAAACATGTATAACCCCTTCATGCCAAAAGACAGGGTGCCCATTCTACACCGGCTTTAAATATTGATAAACAAAAAACAGGGCTATATAAAGATAATTTTTATATGGGCTCTTTGTCACTACTCACCCCATATAATGATAAGGAATATTGTTTCCGATAAAATAATATAGTGGATATGTAAAGTAAACATATCTTTAGATAATTTTATTGACAACATAGTCAATTTTATCTATGCTGTTGATCATATTTA
>CAYWRH010000231.1:0-3643 GCA_964460435.1 uncultured Desulfatiglans sp. | reverse complement strand
ATCAAAACCGGAAAAATCAGCCCCGTCCTAAATTTGAATTATTGAACAGGCTCAAATGGGTCGACAAGGAGGGGGTGGTCCATTTTTCAGACCGGACACCTGATGATAAGGAATCAGAACCAGATGTTATTTACGAAAATGAAAATGAAGCGCCTAAAGATAGTGTTGTAAAGTTATTTGCTGAAAGGCCTGATGCAGATGAAAAGAACCCCATCAATAACACTATCAGGAGCACATTTACCATAAAGGGAAACAGGAATATCGGGACAGGATTTTTCATATCACCGGATGGGTATGCCATCACATGCAAACATGTCATCGAGGCAAACGGCATACACACCGCAATACTTAACAACCAGGAAGAGTTTCCCATAGGTGTAATCTCAAAGAGCAGCAGATATGATCTGGCCCTGATACTTGTAACAACACATCAAAAGGTGCCATATTTAAAATTCAGAGACCCCCTTACAATGGAGGCAGGCGACAGGGTTTACGCAGTTGGCAGCTCAGCCGGGCTTCAGTCAACAATAACAGACGGTCTGTTTACAGGCGTTAGAAAGCAGATGCCATCAGAGATAATGGCTGTTCAGTTTTCAGCCCCTGTTAATCCGGGAAACAGCGGAGGCCCACTCATAGATAAAGATGGAAAAGTGGTAGGGGCTGTAAGCTGGAAACTCATTTCAAATGATGGTGTGCCTGTATCAGGTATTGGTTTTGCAGTGCCATCAGAGTATATCCTGAATGAATACAGGGGATACATAAAAGACTAAATAAATGCCACATACAAAATCTATTTTTAAAAAAAATATTTTTCTGGAAGAGATAAAACAGGCACTGCCCAAATAAAAGGCAGTGCCATCACAAAAGGTTACCTTTCAGCGCCTCATTTATCTATACCTGCATTGTTCAATTTCACAGAGATGCCCCTGCTATGTAGATATTCCTTCAGCTCCTTTATCCCTATTATGCCGAAATGGAACACAGAGGCTGCAAGAAGTATTGTCGCTCCTGCCTCTGCGGCCTCGTAAAAATGTTTCAGCTCCCCTGCCCCGCCTGATGCAACAACCTCTGCTGATACCGCCCCCTTAATGAGCCTTATCACAGGGAGGTCATAACCGGTCCTGACACCATCGCCTGCCTTGCTTGTAGGCAGGATAACAGGCACGCCATAACCGTCAACCCGTTTTGCCCATTCAACCGCATCAGCTCCGGTCGCTGTGCGCCCCCCGTCAATATAGACCTCATATCCTGAAGGCAATGCAGGGTTTTTATCAACATCAATGGCAACGGTTATCTTTTCAGGCCCGAATGACTTTACCATTTCACCTATAATTTCAGGCCTTCTGAAGGCAGCGCTGCTGACTGATACCTTGTCTGCCCCTGCCTCAAGAACAAGGCCTGCGGATTTTACATCTGATATGCCCCCGCCAACGGTAAATGGCACTGTTGTTACCCTTGCAACACGCCTTACAACCTCAAGCATGGTCATCCTGCCCTCAACAGTGGCCGTTATATCAAGCATCCCCAGCTCATCAGCGCCAGATTCACAGTAGGCGCGTGCGCATTGAACCGGGTCACCGGCATCCTTTATATCAACAAAATGAACACCCTTTACAACGCGGCCATTCTGCATATCCAGACAGGGCATGATTTTGACACTCTTTCCCATAAATGATCTCCTTTCGTTTTAAAACAAGTATATTTTATATCTTATCATTCATATGCTTGTGGTGAAGCCTCTTGCCTTCAACCGCTGCTTTTGGTATTAACATAACCTAGGTTGCTATTTAGTGTCCATATAGAAAAATACAAATTCGGGACGGGGCTTTCACTATTTAAACACATTTACCGCTGTATTACTTAAAATTTTATAACAGGAAAATATGTTATTACTATTTTTATTCTTGTTTATGGCATTATTTATTTCATTCCTCTGTTCAATAATGGAGGCTGTCCTCCTTTCTACACCCCAGTCATTTCTGATTTCACAAAAGGAGCAGGGAAAATCATGGGCAGTAAGGTTATTAGGATTGAAGGAAAATATCAACAGGCCACTCTCCGCAATCCTCTCTTTAAACACCATTGCCAATACAATAGGAGCCGCTGGCGTGGGGGCGCAGTCAATAAAGGTTTTCGGTGAAACCTATTTCGGGGTTATCTCTGCAGCAATGACCATACTGATACTCATATTTTCAGAAATTATCCCCAAATCAATCGGCGCTAGATTCTGGCGCGAACTGGCTATGGTCTCATCACAGATAATCAGTTGCATGGTCATTATAATCTATCCGCTGGTATACATCTCACTGTTTATCACAAAGGCATTTTCACGTAGCAGCCCCGAAAGGACAACCAGCAGGGAAGAGATATCCGCCCTTGCCGGGATCGGGGTTGAAGAGGGCATTGTCCACGAGAAGGAACATAAAATAATACAGAATATTCTCAAGCTCAAGAATGTGAAGGTAACCAATATCATGACCCCCAGGGTGGTGCTTGTTACTGCTGATGAAAATTTATCCCTGGAAGAGTTTCTGATGCGAAAAGATTACCTGAAATTCTCCCGGATACCCATATATTCAGGGTATATTGAAAATATCTCAGGTTATGTATTCAGGGAGCAGGTATTTGAAAAACTGGCTGAAGGCAGCCATGACCTGAGGCTTAAGGATATCAGGCGTGAGATAGTAATAATACCTGACACCAGGGACCTGTTTGGCGTATGGGAGACGCTTTTAAATAGAAAGGAGCATTTGTCATTAATCGTTGATGAGTATGGCGGAATTGAAGGCATAGTAACAATGGAAGATATTATTGAAACGCTTCTGGGCCTTGAGATAATAGACGAAAAGGATGTGTTCAGTGATATGCAGAAATTTGCACGTGACAGGTGGAAGGCACGGCAGACTAAATATAAACTGCTGGGGCAATAACCCTAAAAAACTTCCGGGGAGACCATGCCTCCTGATATTATCGTCTTGAATGCCTCCTCAATGGTAATGGCTGTTTCCCTTACCTCCTCTGCAGGTATTATTTCGTAAAAACCGGTTGTGGGGTTAGGCGTTGTCGGGATAAAGACCTTGCAATATTTCCTGCCCTGACTGTCATTAATATGGCCGGTTAAAAAACCATATGCAAAAAACCCGGGCCGCGGGAATTGCACAATAACCACCGATTTGAATGCTGCCCTATTGCTGGAAAAGCTCTGTATGACCTGCTTTGTTGCCGAATAGATTGTTGAAATCAATGGGATCTTCATCATAACAGTGTCTCCCAATGAAATTAATCTTTTCCCTATAAAAAACTGTCCCAATGATCCGATCAGGTAAAATATAAAAATCAATATCAGGATCGAGGCTATCACAACAGCAATATTAATATATGTGTCGGGAACCACATTGAACAGGGCTATCTTGTCAATGCCTGATAAAAACCCTTTTATGATTGGTTGCAGTATATTTTTAAGCCAGCCAAAGAGCCAGCGCATAACCAGCAGCGCCACGCCAAAGGGGAGAAAGAGAAGAATACCTGCAAGCAGTTTTTGTTTGATGTTGTTCCGGATTTTTTTGATGATAGACATTAAGCAGCCTTATAATTTGTTCTATATTTATTAAGTGATATGCCATGAGGCTTTCAGATTATCAGT
>CAYWRH010000230.1:0-3653 GCA_964460435.1 uncultured Desulfatiglans sp. | reverse complement strand
CACGCGCCTCATCCGCGGGGTGGGTAAAGGTCGCGTGGTGCATAGTACCTTCTTATTAAGGGCTTCACGCAGACGTTTCAATGCCCGGAACGCCCGTACACGTACAAGATTCTCCGTAACCTCCAGCATCCGCGCAATTTCTCCGTAAGGGTGACCCACCTTCAAATGGAGATAGAGTATGCTGCGCTCCATTTCAGGCAGGTTGCGCAGTTCGTTCCATATAAACGGAGCATCCGGATCACTGGCGGGTTCATGAATTTCATCCTTGTATTTGTTGCGCAACCGATTTAACCGGGTCGTTTTTCGCAAAAAATCCAGACAGGTGTTGCGGGTGATCGTCAGAAGCCAGCGTCGGCGCTCAATTGGGTGGGAGGGAATCTTGCCGATACGCCAGACCTTGATGAAAACCTCCTGGATGATATCGTCGCACATGGCACGGTTGGCCGTTATCCATATGGTAAAATTGTAGAGATTACGACCATGTTCATTATACAGCGCTGTGAATTCACGGTCATTCATCTTGCCTGCTTTCGTTGCAGTTTCCACCTGTTGTGCTCTTTTCCAGGCAACGTATTCCATCGGGTCTGCTTTTTATTGTCCCCTCCCCTGCCTCTGCGAAAGAATTCTGGATAAACAGAGCCTCTCTGACAGATACCAGACGCTTCAAAGAAGGAAATAGTTACATAAGGGCACCTCTAAAAATTCATTATTTATTCCGGTCGGCTGCGAACCGCCGTATACTTCGTTGCATTCGGCGGCCATATTTCTTCCAATATGGCCTTCTCATGCGCCTTGTCTACGTCGTTCTCGCTCGGCCTCATTACAAAACTGAATATTTAGAGGTCCCCTAAATTATTATTTAATAAGTATATAAAACATTTGTAGAGCTCCCTGCGTGGTTAAAGGGGGCGGTCTCGATACCGGTATAATAAGCGAACCAATTTTGATGTAGTGACGTAGGTCCGGTAATAAGGTTTAATTCTTTTTTATTCATTACACTAAAAAGCGCACAAACAGAAAGTTGATCTGTTCTATGACTATGGAATGGACAAAACTTTTATCTGATACAAGATTTCGTGTCAGGGGCAAAAAGGAAGAAATCGATGCCAGAAATCCATTTGAAGATGATTATAGCAGAATAATTTTCAGTTCAGCCTTCAGGCGGCTGCAAGATAAAACACAGGTTTTTCCTCTTGAGAGAGACAGCCTTGTAAGGACACGTCTTACACATTCAATAGAAGTGTCAAACATCGGGAGGTCTATCGGCTTAAGTGTTGAAGGATATTTTCTTAGAAACGGAATAATAACCGACGGGCAGAAAGGTTTTATACCATCTATTGTTGCATCTGCCGGCTTGATTCATGATTTAGGAAACCCCCCTTTTGGGCACTATGGAGAAGATGCGTTTAAGACCTTTTACTCCGGTCATCGGGAAAAACTTGATGATTTGAACGAGAATCAGAGGAAAGATCTTTTACATTTCGATGGGAACGTACAGACGTTCAGACATTTAACGAAGCTGCAGTTTTTGAAGGATGAACACAGCTATAACCTTTCGTTTCCTACATTGGCAACGATAATAAAGTATCCATATTCGTCAATGGAAGGAAATGTAGACAGTGAAAACATCTGCCAAAAGAAATATGGATACTTTTGTTCGGAAAAGAACAAGTTCGATGAGATCCGGGAGAACCTGGGAATTCCCGGAAATGCCAGATTTCCATTAACTTATATTCTCGAAGCTGCGGATGACATCGCCTATTCAGCAAACGACTTAGAGGATGGAGTAAGAAAGAAAATCATAAATTCCGATAATTTTTTGATCAGATTAAAAAATTTTGTGGAAGAAAATCGTATTCCAGATAAAGACCTTCTTGTGGAGGTATACAACAGGTGTAAAAAAATAAAGGATGAAGATAAGTCCGGAATAGAAAACTGTATTATTGAACAATTCCGCATTGAAGCACATTCACGAATGATAAAATCGGCGGTAGAAGCATTTGTCGACAACGACAACTATAGAGAAATCATGGATGGGGAATTCAAATGTGAGCTTCTTGAAAAATCGAAAGCAAAAAATATAAGAGAGTTTTTTTCTTCGTTTGCCCGCAAGGAGATTTTTTCCAATAAAGATGTTTTAAAACTTGAGATAATGGGAGAAGAGGTTATTAAGGGGTTGCTGGAAAAATTTTTTGTTATCGTCAATGCAAAGAAAGAAACTCTTGAAAAAACAAAAAATAAAGAAGGAAAAATATACCATCTGATCTCTGATAATTTCAGGTTTTTACATGAACACTACACAAAAGACAGCAAGTTTGATAGAATACAACTGATAAACGACTATGTCTGTGGAATGACAGACAGTTATGCATTGCAAACATACAGAAAGCTGACGGGAATTGAGTTGTAATAAATGGAAAACTCAAATCTTATTAAAAAAATTAACGAAGTCATAAATAACCATGTGGAGATAAATTTATCCTTTGGGAATTTCTGGCGGAAATTACGCTCTCTTGGAAATTTTTACATTGTCGGAGGGGCCATACGATCAATTTATAAAGATCGGGAGCCGAGGGATATAGACATTATTGTAAAAGACAGTGTCGAAAATGTTCTGTCTGCTTTAAGTAACAATGTTTCTATCAGCAAGAATTATTTCGGAGGTTATAAAATCAATTTTACCGGAATAATTGTAGATATTTGGGATTTTGAAAGTCACTGGGCTTTTAAATCGGGATTATTAAGCCCCGAAGAAAAGAACCTGGCAGAAAGCTGCTTTTTTGACTTCGATGCTCTTGTATATTCACCGGCAAATAATTATTTGAACATTGACCACTTCAGGCACTCAATAGAATCCAACACCATTGATTTCATAAAAAATGACGAAACATACATAAAAAGCAATCCCGGCAATCTGACAAATGTTTTAAGGGCCATTATTGCGGCAAGCGATTTCAACTTGAAATTTTCTTCGGCAGTTACATCCTATATAAAATCTTTTCTGGAAAAAAACAACTTTACATCTCTGAAAGAATGTGAGAAGCGCCATTACAGGGAAGAAAAGCTGTCCTGCGATCAGTATGAGAGCTTTCTTCAGGCGATAGGCTTAAATGGTGGAACTCATTACTTACCGGCACATGCGGCCTCTGCCCGCCCCTGATCAAGCCACCGCCGGAGGCAGTGGTAATTTGACTCTTTTAACAGGCCGGTTTTCATTTAAATCCCCGAACGTACTTCAGCCTTTATTCTGGAAATCCGATAACTCTATAGCTTTCCAGTGGCGAAATTTTTTAAACCGGGTGCTGGGTATATCTGTTTATCCCAATATTCCTGTATAAGATTACTCCAGTGATAGTAAGTATCATCTTGTCCTGATAGGGGTACAGTCCATCGTTCAGCTTGTGCAACGCGAGGCATAAACCGACATTTCAGTTTTAAATAAAAAATCGCTTTCTTGATCTGATCCGAAGGGTTCCGTGTGGGAAAAAAGGCGGCACCCAGAGTCGAACTGGGGAATAAAGGTTTTGCAGACCTCTGCCTTACCACTTGGCTATGCCGCCGTAAATACGAAAGGGGCTTCCTGAGAGGAAGCCCATAATCTGGAGCGAGAGACGGGACTTGAACCCGCGACAGCCACCTTGGCAAGGTGGAGC
>CAYWRH010000229.1:0-3689 GCA_964460435.1 uncultured Desulfatiglans sp. | reverse complement strand
TATGCACTTTCAAACCGCCCGTTTATATGCACTTCTTCGCTGCCCGTGACATAATATTGCATATTATAAAGAATTTGAGTGTCCTAAAATAGTCTATCCCAATATTACAAAGTCAAATATCTTCGCCTTTGATACAACCGGGACCCTGACAAACCAGAAATGCTTTATTATTCCCACTGATGACCTGTGTCTTTTAGCAATCCTTAATTCAAATCTTGCTATGAAATGGTTTTCAGCTACTCTTCCCCTTTTACGCGGTGGATTTTATGAACCAAGCTCTATTTTTATGGGAAAATTTCCTGTACCTGTAATCCCTGATGACAAAAGAGCGCTTCTAATTGGAAATGTTCAAAAAATACTCCATAATCCCAGTAGCCCTGATGTTCCGCAACTTGAGGCGGAGATAAACAAAATGGTATATGATGCATATAACCTTACGCCGGAAGAGATTTTGATTGTTGAAGAAAAACAGACAGAGGATTAAGTAAATGTAATAGGGGTCGAACCTCAAAATATCAATTGAGCTTAATAAAAGATAACAGGTTAAAAGGTCTTTCAGAAACAGAATTACAGAACCCTTGATTTTGAGTTTGACCTTATATTTATTAATGGCGATACAAATATGAGGGACCTGAAGGCAGGAAAAGAGAATGGAAGGTATGGGTTATGGAGGAAGTATTTAAAACAATAAAACCTGCCTAAAGCTCTTTGTATTGCCAATAAAGCCAATTATTTTACCCCTAATATCTCCTTTAGGAATTTTCCTGTATGGCTCTTATCAACCTTTGCCACATCCTCAGGTGTGCCTTGAGCTATGATGTAACCGCCCTCATCACCCCCTTCAGGGCCAAGGTCTATTATCCAGTCTGCGGTCTTTATTACATCAAGGTTGTGCTCTATTACTATAATGGTATTACCCGCATCTGTAAGTGTGTGGAGCACATCAAGCAGTTTCTGGATGTCTGCAAAGTGGAGTCCTGTTGTGGGTTCATCAAGGATATATACGGTATCCCCTGTTGCCACCCTTGCAAGTTCTTTGGCAAGCTTGACCCTCTGTGCCTCACCACCGGACAGCGTCAGGGCGCTCTGCCCCAGCTTTACATACCCGAGCCCAACATCAGACAGGGTCTGGATAATCTTTCTTATATTCGGGATATTTTCAAAAAACTTCAGGGCCTCATCAACATCCATGTCAAGGACATCCGCAATATTCTTTCCCTTGTAATGTACCTGCAGGGTCTCTTTGTTAAACCTTGAACCCTTGCAGACATTGCATGTTACCCAGACATCAGCCAGAAAATGCATCTCCACTCTTTTTTTACCGTGACCCTGGCATGACTCGCACCTGCCGCCCTTTACATTAAAACTGAAGCGGCCAGGCTGGTAGCCCCTTGCACGTGAATCCGGGAGCTGTGCAAAGAGGTCCCTTATAAGGTTCATGAGCTGTACATAGGTAGCCGGGTTTGAGCGGGGTGTACGGCCTATAGGTGACTGCGTAATATTAATGATCTTGTTTACATGGTTCAGCCCGTTTATACGTTTGTGTTTGCCGGGCCTCTCATCCGAGTTGTGCAGTGTCCTTGAAAGGGCGGGGTAGAGGGTCTGGGCCACGAGGGATGATTTGCCGCTCCCTGAAACACCTGTTACACAAGTGAAGAGGCCAAGGGGAAAGCTTACATCAAGCTTTTTAAGGTTATTCTGCTCTGCGCCCACTATAGTAATCCATTTGCCGTTTGAAGGCCGTCTGTGAATATTTGGCGAAGATACCCTGAGTGTCCCGTTCAGGTATTTACCAGTGAGTGAATTTTTGTTTTTAATGATCTTTTTTAGTGGCCCCTCTGCAACCACCTCTCCGCCGTTTACCCCTGCGCCGGGGCCAAGGTCCACGATCCAGTCTGCTGTCTGCATGGTCTCTTCATCATGTTCAACAACAAGCACAGTGTTGCCAAGGTCCCTTAGACGAACAAGTGTGTCAAGCAGCCTGCGGTTGTCACGCTGGTGGAGCCCTATTGACGGCTCATCAAGCACATATAAAACCCCTGAAAGCCCGCAGCCTATCTGGCTTGCAAGCCTTATACGCTGGCCCTCGCCACCGGAAAGTGTTGAGGCATGGCGGTCAAGGGTGAGGTAATGGAGGCCGACATTAAGCAGGAACTGTAGTCTCTCACCTATCTCCTTTAATACCTCTTCAGATATCTCCTTTTCTTCCTGTGTCATTTTGGGGAGTATCTCTTTTATCCATGCGAATGATTCACCTATGGACATCTCCGTGACTTCAATAATATTCTTATCACCTACTGTCACTGCACAGCTCTCTGGCCTGAGCCTTTTGTTGTTACAGGTTGTACAGGGTTGTGTGCTCATGAATGATGCATACCACCTGCGGGTAAACTCAGATTTTGTCTGGTGATATCTGCGTCGGATAGAGTTTACCTCACCCTCGTGGATACCCTTGTATTCACCGCTGCTCCGGGTGTTATCCCACTTCCATACTATATTTGCACCGCCATAGAGTATGGCATCCTGACATTTTTTTGAGAGATCTTTCCATCTTGCATCCAGATCATGCCCGTATTGCTCAAGGATCTGTCTTGCCATCTTGTACCTGTGGCTGCCTGTTCGTTTTGATAGATCTCCCCATGTCCGGACAGCCCCCTGGATGATGGTTTTATCAGGGTCATAAAAGAGATCAGGGTCAACCTCAAGCCTTGTGCCAAGCCCGTTGCACTCAGGACACATGCCGATAGGTGAGTTAAAGCTGAACGCGGCCGGTGTAAGACGCGGGAAACTCATGCCGCAGTCCACGCATGAGTTGAGTTCCGATAAAAGCCACTCATCGCCATCACCCTTGTCAACAACAATAAGCCCGTCACCTGCCTTGAGAGCTGTCTCAACTGAATCGGTTAACCTTGTGATAAATGAATCTTTCTCCTCATTTTCATCAGGCACAACCAGTCTATCCACTACAAGTTCAATATTATGTTTCTTGTTCTTGTCCAGGGTTATGTCATCATCAAGTGACCTTGTTTCACCATTCACACGCACCCGTGTAAAGCCCTCTGACCTGGCGTTAATAAAGGTATCCTTGAATGTGCCTTTGCGGTTACGGGCAAGGGGGGCGAGTATCTGCAGGCGTGTTCCAGGGGTGAGCGCTGCCACCTGCTCCACGATCTCCTGGGCAGACTGGGCCTGTACCCTTTTGCCGCACTTTGGGCAGTGGGGTATGCCTATGCCTGAATAGAGTACGCGGAGATAATCGTATATCTCTGTTACGGTCGCCACGGTTGAGCGCGGATTTTTACTTACCGCTTTCTGCTCAATGGCAATGGCAGGGCTCAGGCCCCCAATATAATCCACCTTTGGTTTTTCTGTCTGGTCTATAAACTGTCGGGCATAGGATGAGAGAGACTCCACATAGCGCCTCTGCCCTTCGGCATAAATGGTATCAAACGCAAGGCTTGATTTACCGCTCCCTGAAACCCCTGTGATAACAACCAGCTTAAATCTTGGCAGCTTTACATCTATATTTTTAAGGTTGTGCTCTCTTGCACCCTTGATGATGATATCTTCTAAAAACATAATAATTACCGTCTGTTATGAAAATGAATAAAATGAAACCGCAACACATTATACCGATATAAAAATATGGTAAAGCTAATACATTATGAAAATGCTTTCAACTGTAAGTC
>CAYWRH010000228.1:0-3706 GCA_964460435.1 uncultured Desulfatiglans sp. | reverse complement strand
TAAGGCTTCTTCCTGCCTGAGTATAAAATCCTTCGTAATAATACTTATCAAACAGGTTATTACCTTTTATAAATATTGAAGCATCTTTTATAATAATATCTTCTTTCATCTGACTGGTCAGGTCTATTTCCACACTTGCATTCATCAGAAAATAACCAGGAGAACCCACTATCTCTTCGTCAGCATTCTCAGTATATGCCCCTGTATTATATGATGCCTGTAAACTTGTATAGAGGATTGAATAGTTATAACGAGCATCAAACCCTATTTTGTGCCTTGGTCGGTCTAATAGACGCACTTTGTTTGTGTCATCAAAGGCGCTGAGATAGGTATAACTGCTTCCAAATCTCAGGTTATCTGTAACTACGTAATCCGAGGCGAATTCAATTCCCTCAATAGTAGCCTTCCCAACATTTGCATAATGTCTGTCGCGTCCTCTTCCAACGCGTTCTATTAAATCAGTTAAATCGTTATAAAAATAGGCAGCAGAAGCCTTTAAAGACTGGGTGAAATAATGATCTGCACCTATCTCATATGCAGTAGTTTTCTGGGGATCCAGATCAGGATTACCTCCTGCCATGGTGCTGTATAACTCCTTTAATCTGGGGAAGCGTATCTTTTTACCGACTGAGCCATGCAGTGATGAATTATCAGTTACATCATATACAATACCGGCCTGAGGATTAAAGGAGTCTGTGCTGTCGGGAATATCCTCGGCGATATAAGCCTTTTTCGGTTTGTAGTAATCATAACTGGCGCCAAAAACAAATGACAGCTTGTTAGCCATTAAGCGTATCTGATCTTCTAAAGCGACAGTATATGTCTCTGCTTCATATTCCTGTTCAGGTTGAAACCCTATGTTCTCGGGATCTACTTCTGCATCAAAATAATCCTGCTGTTTATGATTGTCATTGACATAATTAAGCCCCAGGGTTACGATAAGCTTTGTACCGAAATCAAAAGAGGTCTGCACCTCAGCTCCTTTTGTATTATCATCATATGAGGATGTTTCAAACCACTTGGAGACATCGTCAGGATAAGCCCCGGGCCATACATCTTCTATTGTATCTTTATGTGAAACATAATAGAACCTTGCCCTTGATGTAATCATATCTGAATATTTTTTCTCACCAACAAAATTAAGGTGCCACTGGTCCCATTTTGTATATGTCCAGTATCTGTTTTCACTTGTTGGAATCCCCTTTTCATTGTTATGATAATCAAAGGATATATAAAGTTTTGTTTCATCATTTGGTTCCAATCCGATTTTGGAACTAATTGTAGTCATATTGTAATCACTCAAGTCTCTTGTACCGCCATCTTCATATGAGGTTGGGACAAAATCATCAGAAAGCTCAAAGCCATCTGATTTCCTCCTGCTGGCAGTCAGCCAGTAGTTGAATTTTCCTGCTGAGCCGCCATAATTAAATATTGCATTCCGTGTGTCATTCTTATCACCAATTGAGACAGTCAATTCACCTTCTGGTTCTTTGCTGCCCTTTTTAGTTATGATATTGATAACGCCCCCAAAGGTATTTGCTCCATAAAGTACAGAAGAAGCGCCTTTGGTTACAGTAATCTTTGAAATGGAATCAACAGGAATAAGTGAGAGATCAACAACCTTGTCATAGTTCTGGTATGCAGGTACACCATCAATTAATACCTTTATATCTTCCTGATCAAAACCTCTAAGAAATACCCATGCATTCTTTCCTCCCTGCTGGACATCCACGCCAGGAATCATCTCAAGGGCATCTGCCGCTGTTTGAGCGCCTCTTTTGATAATATCTTCTGTTGAAACTTCTGTTACTGTTGTAGCAAGATTGGAAACTCCAATATTAGCAGTTACAACTATTTCACCAAGTTCAAACACCTCCCCGACCTGATTCTTATTCCTTTCTTCAGCACTCACATGCCCGCTGACAAAGAAAGTTACTAAGATGAATAAAACAAAATACAACTTCGTCCTAATCATAAAATTTCCTCCTATTTTTCTATTTATTATTGCTATTTGGGTTAATATGAGGTTTACGCCACGTCATAACCAGGTAGATAATTATCCCGGCGATCATCACCGGATATAAAATTAAAAAGGTCTTGAGCGCCGGGTTTCTTGAGATGGCGAACATTGCCCATGCCTCTGTATCAGGGCCTGGTTCACCTTTGAAATCAGCAGGAAGTGCAAAGCTTTTGAGTGTTACATGCACATCACCGTAACTCATTGGCTTTAACAAATATACTCTTTGACTTTTTAAAAATCCCCCATCACTGCTGAAAGATACATCAACATAACTTTCCAGGAAATTTAGCTCATCACGGGTAATATCCCTTTTTGCCTTATTAAGCGCCTTTACATCTCCAACAAAATGAACATCATTAAGGATGAGTTCATACCCCTCTTTAATAGTGTATTTTGCGCCTTTCCCTAGCCTGATATCATTATATTCAAACCCGAGCATAAGCCCGCCAAGGTGACCAAGGGCAACAAAGCCAAATATGCCATGAACTATAAGCATAAATAACTTACTGCCGCTGAACCTGGCCCGTATAATTTTAAATATCTTGCTCCAGGAACAGAAGATAAGGTTGATACCCATTACAGTCATTGCAGCACAGAGTATCACGAACCATATTTGTAGAATTCCTGTTTGATGTGAAAACAACCAGTCACGGATAAGAATATCGTTCATCATCCGGAATTCTTTTGTATAAGAATCCTCACCAGACAAATAAAGGCCAAACCCTATCCATAAAGAAAGAAAGACCAGCACCCACATGGTTATGTGCATTGAAGAAAGCTTTTCAGATACCTTGCTCAAAACATATTCCTCATGATAGTCAGGGTAAGAAAAAAGAGGCCTGATAATCCGCCTATTACGCACCTGATATCCTCTGCCTTTCGCCCTTTACCGGGTATATGGAATGCAAGCATCAGGTAGAGGACAACAAGGGTTGACTGGAAAAATGTTTTGCTCCACATCCAGAAATCACCCCAGCCCTTCTGGCACCAGATAATGCCTATATATTCGGCCATCAGGTAAAAAACGGCTGCAAGAAGTAAATAATTTCTGCCATAATGGGCAAGCATGCTTGTCCGCTCATCAATTTCTCGCTGGATAATGAACTGAATAAACCAGGCGGTTGCAAGGAGCATAAGTGCGAGGGCTATGTAGCGAAACGCATGGAAAATAACAATATATACATATCCGTGGTCATAGACCCTGACACTAGATTCCTTTGAAAAAAAATGCATTATCAGTAAAAGAATAATGACCTCAATCCAAACTGTGAGGCGGATCCTTGATGAGAAATCACCTTTGAATAGTATGAAAAGAGCGGTTAACCCCAGAACAAATGAGACCAGGAGAAAGGATTCAAATATATTAAACACGGGCAGATTACTGGAGCTGTAATATAAATATATGAGCCCTGCAATATTGGCAGAAACAGCACAGATGCATGTGATTATTTCTATAACCCTAAAACCGGTTAATCGTGTCAGAAGAAGCAGAAAATATAGTATAAAAATGGTGTAATAAAGGTTTGTAAGCATTTTTTGAAAGATATTCCGGATTTCTATTGTGTCATTATTAATATAAAGCAACGAATAATTTTTTATTTACTTTATATTTCTTTATTTTAGTTCTGTTTGCCTTAAATCTATCATTTATTATTTGTTTAAATAATTGCTATTAGAGCTGTTTCC
>CAYWRH010000227.1:0-3710 GCA_964460435.1 uncultured Desulfatiglans sp. | reverse complement strand
CATCCAGAATTTGTCTCATTCTGGATGCACACTGCATAGTATTATCTAATCCCTTGATAACACACCTGCTCATCCAAAAAAAGCCAATAATAATCAATCAGCGCTGCCGCTGTTTTTTTCAAGATTTGAGATAAAGCTGTTTGATGTTGCTATGGAGTCATTCATCTTTGCAATCAGTTTATCAATCTATGTTACTGCTGAACTGAATTGCTCAAGCGCAGATTTAAACTGGGTCTGAGCCTCCTTCTGAGCATCCCTGGCATCCTCTACCCGGTCAACAAGGATGTCCCTTTTATGTATGCCCATCTTTTAAATGATGACTGTCACAGGCTTTTAAACGGGATGCCAGCACAAATCTGCATGTGCCGGCTGGGAAGGAGCGCTTATAAGCAGGGTATTATGGAGCAGATGCAGATAGTGAGCGAGCCTTCAACTTTAAGCCTTAAGCCTATAGCCATAGATACACTCAAATTGGCTGATTGATAATAGCTGAAGCCTAAAAAATTATCAAATTACCTGTTTTTAAATAAAAAATGGGTCTCTTCGTTAAAATCCTTGTAAAGCCTGCTCAATAATTTACTTTCAAAGTGATTTTATAGCCGGAATATCCGTATATCTAGAAATTATTGTCTTGACACGGACTGTGCATATTTTTATATTAACATAACTTGAGACAGGGATTTATTAATTATGGTGCTGTGTATCCTGGCTAATTTATACTGTTTTTGAAATACCCTGGGTATTTTCTGAACCGGTTATACGTTAGTATTTAATTCAGGTTATTGGCGCTACTTAAGTGGTCATAGGAGGTATTGTTAATGGCTAAAAACAAAAACAAGGTATCCGATAATACAGAGAAAAGGGAGTTCTCAAGGCGCGATTTTCTGGCCATTGGAGGGGCAGCAGTAGCTGGTGGCGCCCTTGCCGTTTGTGCCCCGCTACCGAGTGAGGCGCAGGGAAAGACAGAATACCCGCTGTCAACAAAGTATCTGATCTGCGACAGTAAAAACTGTGCAGGGTGTTATGGATGCATGATTGCATGTTCTATTGTTCATGAAGGACAGTCAAACCTTTCACTTTCCAGGATTCAGGTCCACAGGGCGGTTCTTGAATCATACCCTGCTGATATCCAGATCAACACATGCAGGCAGTGTCCTGAGCCTTTGTGTGTAATTAACTGCCCGACAGGCGCATGCCATATCAGCAAGGAAAACGGCAATATTCGTATGATCAATGCTGATGAGTGTATTGGATGCAAAACCTGTATAAACTCATGTCCTGTTATTCCCCACAGACCCATATGGAACCATGTTACTGGTAAGTCAATAAAATGTGATCTGTGCACAGATACCCCCTATTACAATAAAAAAGGCGGTGTCAATGGTTCACAGGCATGTGTTGAGGCCTGTGTGGCAAATGCCTTAAAGGTTGTGAATGAATTACCGGATCAGAAAGATATAAATGGATATGACCATAACCTTCAACCGCCCAGGAAGCCCATGCCGAATTTTATGGGCGTTCCTAAAGCCAAGGCAAAACAAGAGTAAAGGAAAGGAGAATTATTATGACAACGCCAGGATACGGTGGAAAGATATTATTAGTAAATTTGACAAGTAAAGAGATAAGGGCACTGGATACTGAAAAATATGAGCCTTATGGTGGCGGCCACGGTATGGCAACAGCACTTTTCTGGGAATTTTGTGTCGCACCAGGGGATTGGGATCTCCAGGATGCATTCAACCCGAAGAATATGGTTGCCCTTATGACCGGCCCGGTAAGCGGCACCGGAGTTCCATGGGGTGCAAGGACAAGTGTTTCAGGTCTGTCGCCCCAGTGTTATCCAATACAGTGGTTTTCACACAGTAATTTTGGAGGCATGTTTGCCACCTTTATGAGGATGGCCGGTTGGGACGGTGTTGCAGTAATAGGCCGCGCAGAATCGCCTGTATATATTAATATTGTAGATGACAAGGTCACCATAGAGGATGCTAAAGACCTCTGGGGGCTTGATTCATGGAAATGCCAGGAGCAGATATGGAAAAAGTCAGGTATCCGCTATGGCAAGGAATGGCAGGAGATTGAAGACAGGTATACACTTCAGAGGCCTGCTATCGTTACTATCGGTGCCGCGGGTGAAAACATGACCAGGGTTGCTTCACTGATTCATGGTGGCGGAAGCGGAGCAGGACAGGGTGGTTTCGGAGGTGTCTTTGGATCAAAGAATCTGAAGGCGATCGCTGTAATAGGCACAAAGGGCATTAAAATTGCTAACCCAAAGGCATTAAAGGACGCCAGGGAATGGGTTGAAAAGAACTGGCCTTCAGGCCCTGGTTTTGGCGGGTTTGGCCCTGCATCTGTTTCTTCTGCCTGTATTGGATGCGGGCATCAGAGAAAATGTCATAACCGTGATCGCGCCCATAGTCAGGATTCTGATGATTGCGCTGAGTCAACATGGTTCAGCCTTACGCCTCAGGATGCAAACGGCATGGACAGGGAAACCATGTCCAAGCTTAACCAGAAGGGCACTGATATTATCCAGAAGCTTGGCATAAATGGGATGGAGACATGCTTTATGGGTCCGATGTCCTTTCCCACAAGTCATAATCCATCATTCCCCATTCAGCCGGAGGTGCCTGCATACTCGGCCCTGGGTTGGTACATGAAAAAGATGCATGATATGGGCATTATCGGGCCTAACACCAAAATTGATATGGCCCCTCTCAATATGAAAAAGTTTGCAACAGAGGAGTTCATGGAGATTTACGGGATCGCCCTTGCAAGAAGGTCAGGTATTGGGGACCTCCTGGCAGAGGGAACCGCACGTTTCTGTGAAAAACTTGGCCGTACTGCTGATTTTGACACCATTTGCAGGCAGACACCCTGGGGTTTTATGGATCACTGGTCAATGCCTGGGGTTGACTGGGCATATGGAAACCTGCTCGATTCCCGCGATATAAACAGCCATGATATGGGTATGGCAAATCCATCAGGAGGCTTTGGCGGAGCTGGTGGCAAAAAATGGACATGTGAAGATTATGTAAAGGTGCTTGCAGAGCGGACGACAGGCAACAACCATTTCTGGTTTGATTTTTCCTGGGAAGGAAAGCAGGCATACCAGACTGGTGTTTTCTCGAAGCATAAGGCTGAATTTGTTGCATGGCGCATGCATTACTGGACCTACTATAAAGAGTCGATCGGTTTCTGTGACTGGGGTTATGCAAAGCTCTTCAGTGCATCCCATCCAAAGGGCTATGGTCATACACCTGAGGCTGAACCGAAATACCTTAATGCCATAACAGGTAGAAATCATACCTTCCAGGATGGCCTTGAGATAGGTCGACGTGCATGGAACCTTAAGAGGGCGATATTTGCGCTACAGGGCAGACATAAGAGCATGGAGAATTTTAACGGCTACTACTATAAGCCCGGTGCATCATATTGCGGTTTTGATGCAGAAAAACCCATATTTGATGGAAAGAAATGGGAGTGGAAGAACTGCAAAGAGCTTTATTTAACAAGAGAGGGTGTTGAGCAATTCAAGACCTATTTCTATGAACTTGAAGGATGGAACAAGGATTCCGGTTACCCAAAACAGTCTACACTGGAAAAACTCGGTATAAAGGGCGTTGCCGAGGTGCTCAAATCCAGAGGTAAACTGGGTTAGAAAAAATCATAACAAAACAAAAAGGCCTGCCCCCTTCCTCTGGAAG
>CAYWRH010000226.1:0-3987 GCA_964460435.1 uncultured Desulfatiglans sp. | reverse complement strand
TTTTAATTGTCATTAAGAGAAATATCATAAAGCAGATAATCCATATTTTTTCAACAGATTTAGTATTTATTATGATTTGACCTTCATGGCTAAATAGGTTAAATGTCGCAAAATAACACTAAACGCACATATCATCAAAAATATAGGAGCTGAAGAATTGAAGAAGATAAAAGTCGGTATTATCGGGGGAACAGGACTTGATGATACAGATATAATAAATGACAGGGTCATAGGGGATATTGATACCCCCTATGGAAAGCCTTCTTCGCCTCTATTAATTGGGACAATTGGTGAGACAGACGTTGTCGTTTTATCAAGGCATGGCAAAAATCATTCAATTTACCCTTCAGCAGTTAATTACAGGGCAAATATATATGCGCTGAAACAGGAGGGTTGCACTCATATTATTGCCACTACGGCTGTTGGATCCTTAAGAGAAGAAATAGAGCCAGGGGATATAGTCTTTCCTGATCAGTTTATTGATTTTACAAAAAAAAGGGCACTTACCTTCTTTGATAAAGACAGGGTTGTGCATATATCCATGTCACATCCGTTTTGTGAAAATCTGCGTAGTGTACTGATAAAAAATGCAAAGGAACTTGATTTTCGTCATCATACAAAAGGAACAGTTATTACAATTGAAGGTCCAAGGTTTTCTACAAAGGCTGAATCATATATGTTCAGAGGGTTTGGAGCTGATATTATAAATATGTCCACAGTCCCTGAGGTTATACTCGCTAGAGAGCTTGGCATCTGTTATCAGGTCATTGCTATGTCAACTGACTATGATTGCTGGAAAGATGGTGAAGAGCCTGTTACATGGGATATGATTGTTGCAATTATGAATAAAACAGCAGACAAGGTAAAAAGGTTGATACTCAAGACATTACCTGAGATAAAAAATATTAGTGATGATTGTAACAAGGGGGTTTAGTGATATGACAATCAAATCCTTCATAAGAAGCATACCTGATTACCCCAGAAAGGGGATCATATTTAGAGATATTACAACCCTGATTAAAGATCCGCTGGGGTTCAGAATGGTTATAGACAGCTTTACCCAGCGCTATATTAAGGAACATACTGATTTTGACATTATCGCCGGTATAGAGTCACGGGGGTTTATAATTGGAGGGGCGCTTTCCTATACCCTTGGCAAGGGTTTTATACCTATAAGAAAAAAGGGCAAACTTCCGGCAGAGGTGATATCACATGAATACGAGCTGGAATATGGTAAGGACACAATTGAAATACATAAGGACGCTATTAAACAGGGAGACAGGGTACTTATAGTTGATGATCTTTGTGCAACAGGCGGAACAGCTATAGCAGCAACAGCCCTTGTTGAAAAACTTGGTGGTATTATTTCTGAGGTTGTTTTTATTGTTGATCTCCCAGACCTGAAAGGTTCTGAAAAATTAAAAAATAAGGGGTATAATGTGCACAGTCTATTAGAGTTTGAAGGTGAATAATGATTAACAAAAGCAGACTTGATAAAATATTCAGGCTTTCTGAAAATGGAAGTAATGTGAGTACTGAGATTACTGCCGGTATTACCACCTTCCTGACGATGGCATATATTATTGTAGTCCAGCCAATGGTACTTTCAGGAAGGATGTTTGGCTTTGATACAGGTGTGGATTTTGGAGCTGTCATGACAGCTACTTGTGTTTCATCTGCCCTTGCAACGGCCATAATGGGAATATATGCAAGATATCCCATTGCCCAGGCCCCTGGTATGGGTGAAAACTTTTTCTTTGTTTTTTCAGTGTTGCCTGCTGTTACTGCAGCAGGTTTTTCAAATTCATGGCAGGTTGGTCTTGGTATTGTCTTTATATCAGGTATTCTATTTCTTGCACTATCATTGATTGGCATCAGAAAAACAATTATTGATGCAGTAAGCCCAAGCATGAAGAATTCTATAGCTGTTGGAATAGGTCTATTTATTGCCTTTATAGGGATGCAAAACGCAGGGATTATTACTACTGCCGCGACGATCGCTTCAACACCTGATGGTATGATTATAAGCGGTGGAACGCTTGTTAAGCTCAATCCTGATATATTTACAGTGGATCTTGTTGTCTTTATATCTGGTCTTTTGATAACCGCAGTCCTGTACAGTCGTAAAATCCGCGGTGCCATTATACTTGGAATTATAGGCGCAACATTTGTATCTGTTATTATAAAACTGATTACATCTTCAGGTTTAGAAATAACCAAATCGCCGTTTTTTTACGATTCAAGGCTTGTCAAGGAGTTTACTCTTTCATTTGATTTGCTTTCTCTACCACCTTCTATTAAACCCACCTTTTTCAAAATGGATATAGTCGGTGCACTTTCTCTTTCCATGGTGCCGTTTATAATAATTTTTCTCTTTATGGATATGTTCGATACAATAGGCACCCTCATAGGGGTAAGTGAACAGGCCGGGTTTATAAAAGATAACAAGCTTCCAAGGGCTGGAAAGGCCTTTTTATCCGATGCAGTCGGGACTGTGATAGGGGCCTGTTCAGGGACAACAACTGTGACCAGTTTTATTGAAAGCACTGCCGGCGTGGAGCAGGGGGGGCGTACAGGGTTGACAAGTATAGTGGTGGCAATCCTGTTTTTGTTGGCGCTTTTTTTTAGCCCCATGATCTCCATGATAGGCAGTTATACAACTATTACTGCTCCTGCGCTTATTGTAGTTGGCTCAATGATGATAAAAAATGTCCTGAAAGTTAAGTGGGATGATTTTAGTGAATCAATCCCCTGTTTTCTGATGATTACAGGTATTCCGCTGACATATTCCATTGCTGATGGACTTACAATGGGTTTTGTAAGTTATCCCTTTATCAAGCTTTTAAGTGGCAAAGGCAAGGAGGTCAGCTGGATCGTCTATTTGTTGGCCATCCTATTAATTACATATTTTATTTTTGTCCGGTCAAAGGTTTAAGGCAATTCTTTAATAACGCTTTCCCATATAGCGGAAAGTGAAGGGCTTGCTGCCTTGGCTATCTCTATCACCTTTTCGACCTTTATCTCTTCCATGCAGTCAGGAAGGTCCATGTCAGTGATCACCACAATTGCCATTATTTTTAGTCCGCAGTGCTTTGCGACAATAACTTCATGTACAGTGGACATGCCAACAGCATCAGCGCCAAGCATCCTCATAAGACGAACCTCTGAAGGGGTCTCAAGAGAGGGGCCAGTGATACCTATGTAGACTCCCTGTTTAAGATCTATCTGGTGTCTCATGGCATTTTTTTTTGCTATCAAAATCAACTCCGGGTCATATACACGGGACATATCGGGGAAACGGGGCCCAAACTCGTCAAGATTTGGTCCTGTCAAAGGGTCAATGCCTGTAAAATTTATATGATCATCTATAATCATGAGATCACCGGTTTTAAACATAGGATTAAAACCGCCAGCAGCACTTGAAATAAACAGATATTTTACTCCAAGTTTTTTCATAATCCTAACTGGAAAGGTTGCCTCTGAAGGGGTATAACCTTCATAAAGATGAAAACGCCCTTCCATTGCTAGCACCCTTTTTCCAGATATGGTGCCAGAAACAAGGAAACCATCATGACCTGCAACTGTGGAAGCAGGGAAAAATGGTATATCCTTATACGGTATCCTTATATCGATGGTCATTATTTCTGTCAGACTGCCCAAGCCTGTACCTGTGATCATGCCAATTTCAGGTGAGTATTTTATAACAGATTCAATAAATTCAGACGCTTTATTAATCTTTTCGATCACTTAAAACCTCCACAGAGCTTTTATTTATTTTTTATTGAGGTAGAACTACCAGTTACCCGTTAGTTATCCCTCGCAGATATATTAATACGCTTTTACCGCACTAATATGATAATCCGGTAAATAAATCAAGCCGGTATGTAAAAGTACGATAACCACGGTAAATTTGTTCTAATTTTCTGATTGACCGGGTATTATTTTTTTAGGGGTAATATATGAGTTTGTCTGTAGAAAAGGAGGGGT
>CAYWRH010000225.1:0-4004 GCA_964460435.1 uncultured Desulfatiglans sp. | reverse complement strand
AATTATTTTAAAAATTTATATTTTTCTAATATTTTCATGATATTTATATGGAGCAGAAATAATAAGAAGGTTACATTGACTTTGAAATTAATATTTTTATTTGAATTGAAAAGGTTCTCCTGGTGGTGTCGCAGCACCACAGGGCAAGTAAATTGATCCCATAAAAGTGTTTAGTTATGGGCTGCTTTCCATATAAAAGGGTTACTTCTGAAAAGCAAATGTCTCTTTGAAATTTCTGAATTCGCTATATTCTGCAAAGGACTTGACTTCATATACTCTTTAAAACCTTTTCTTCAATATTATGACAGCGCTTCCAGTTTTCCATCCTGATATTTGACCAGCTTTTTATCTGAGAAATAATTTCCACATCACCGGAAATATTTTCCTAAAAAAATTGTGGGTTAAATTTTAGCAAAAAAAGAATCACTGGAAGATATGTTAAGGGTTATGCTGTTAATTAGTTACCCGCCGGATTACCTCTCTCTATTTTATCAAACAGGGTGAATACAAGGCGCTGTATGATTTTGTTGAGGAGTAACTTAAGGGATAGGTTAGTTGTAATTTATGTCCAGTGCCAATTTTCCCAGGCATGGAATTTGCCAATCTTTATATTCGCAGGCTTCGCGAAGGATCTGTAAAACTTTAACTATGGAGGTTTATTATGGTAAATGGAATAGGTAGTAACAGCAGTTATATGAATTATGCGCAGACTAATGCTGCCAGAAGTCGTCCTGCCCCAGTTGAAATATTCAGCAAGGCAGACACAGATGGCAGCGGAGGGATTTCACAGACAGAATTAGAATCCCTCGTTAAAAACATTACTAACAAAGCAGGAAATAGTGTTGATTCTAGCAATGGTGTCTCCTCCTACGATAAAGATGGAAATGGCGAATTAAGTCAGGATGAGCTTAAATCCTTTATGGAAGCAACCATGCCGCCACCCGGTGGGGTCAAAAGAATGGGTGGTGAACATGGGCATAAAGACCCATTCAACACCATCGACACCGATTCTAGCGGAGGCGTTTCTCAGTCAGAGCTTGAGACATTTTTAACAGATTTATCGAGCAAAATCGGACAAAACATTGATTCAACCGATGCAGTCTCTGCTTATGATACTGATGGAAATGGTGAATTAAGCAAAGATGAGCTCAACTCCTTCATGGGCGCGAACAACATGGCGCCTGCGCCCCCGCCACCTTTTGGCCCGAATATGAAAAATGGGGCAGGCAACAGTGGTGAAAATTCCACCGCAAGTGCGGACAGCATTATCTCCGCCTATGACACAAACGGCGATGGTGTGTTGAGCAGTGACGAGCTTCAGGGTTATCTGGATGAGACAGAGACTAGTTCATCCTCTTCTATGATATCGCTGCTTAAGCAGGCTATTTCAGCCTATAGTACTAATTCTGCAGGAAGTTCGTTCTTTAATAACATTAGTGAAACATTCATGAATTACAGCGAGATTAATGATTATTCACCTGTTGATCTCTCAGTATAAGCACCCTCTTCACATAAAAAGAACGGGAAGTGGCGGAGAAAGCCCCTTCCCGTTTAATCATTATCCATCCAGAAACGACTTTTTTAGATGAACAGTGTGTAACTTTCTCTTTCAACAGACGACTAATGATTGAAATAGTTAAATAAATTTTTGTATTATGGTGAATAATGGATAAGAGAAAGACATACTCAGGTACCTTTAAAGCGAAGGTCGTTATTGAATTTCTGGGCGGTAAAATAGGGCTCGAAGAACTTGCAGAAAAATATCAGGTGCATCCCAATCAGATCAAAAACTGGAAAACCATCTTATTCAAACGGGCGCACCTCATATTTGTTGATAGAAGGCAGGGCAATAATTCATATCCTCTAGAAAAACATCATGCAGGATGATAATACATTACCAAAAGACATGGACATTATCAAACAGGTTATAGAGGGCCGGATTAATGCTTTTGAGTCCCTTATAACAAAATATGGCGACTTTGTTTCGCGTATTGTAAAAAAGCATATACCCTGTAATGAAATAGAGGATATTACACAAAATGCGTTCATAAGGATATATCAGTCTCTGCCAATGTATAAAGGGAAAGGAGAGTTTAGAGCATGGCTCTCATCTATTGCATTGAGAACATGTTATGATTACTGGAGAAAGGCATATAAATCGCGTGAAATACCAATGAACTGCATATCCGAGGATCACCAGAAATGGCTTGAAAATGCAGTTTCCGAAGAATCTATATCATTGATCCATGATAAAGACGGTAAAAGAATGGCAACCGAGTTACTGGAATGGGCACTGGGGAAACTGTCGGCAGAAGACAGGATGATTCTGGAACTTATCTACCTGGAAGGTCGTTCGGGCAGAGAGGTCGCCGATCTTTTAGGCTGGAGCATTGCCAATGTAAAGGTAAGATCATTCAGGTTAAGAAAAAAACTGAAATTGATTTTAAACTCTGTATTAAACAGATAGGGGGATAATATGAAAAAAATAAGGGGAAAAGAATTCGAAAATGTTTTGAGTCTATTCAGGCTGGTTCATAATGATAAGGAAAACCTGGTAGTCAGTGATGGCTGGAAAACTGATATAATGAACCTGATCAGAAAAGGCAAGCCTCTGCAAAATCAAATAGGCTATTTTGATATGTTTCAGCAGTTTGTCTGGAAACTGGCGCCTGTCACATCTCTTCTGGTGATATTCTTATGTTATATGCTTAGCCAGACGAATGTTATATCAGATTATGAACTGGTAAAATTCTTTTTTGCTGATCCTTCGGATTTAAGTTTTTTCTCGCTGTATAATGTTTAGCAAGGAGAAAAAATGAACAAAATAAAACTTGTAATCGGCGTTATTCTGGTGTTTGCAGTAGGCATACTGGCAGGGTCAATCTGCACTGGATTCTACTTCAAGGGAGAGCTGAAGCAATTCATTGCTGATGCCCCCCCCATGGATATGAGGATAAGGAGGGTACTGGATGATTTTTCAAAGGACCTTGACCTTTCTGAAACACAGAAGATCCAGATAGAAAAGATTCTACATGATGCACAGGAAAAGATACTTGAACTTAGAAGAAACACCTTTCCACAGATGGAGGAGTTGAATGAAAAAACCCTTGACCTGATCAGGGGAAAGCTGGATGAAAAACAGAGAGGAAAATTTAATGCATTTTATAACAAAATGAAGAGATTTAATGACAGATTTGCTGTAAGGCTGGATTTCCCGGGAAGGCCATTTTCTCATGAGCTTGATGAGATGAAATCCCGGCTGAATCTTAAACCTGAACAGGCATCAGAAATCGAAAAGATTATGAAAGAGAGTTTCAATAGCCGTGAAAATATCATGAAGGAGACCAGGGAAAAGGAGCCTCCTGATTTTTCAATAATAAGAAATAAAATGATGGAGATTGATGCGCTTGAAAATAAAAGGATAGAGGAAATCCTAACTAAAGAACAGATTGAAAGCTATAATAAATTAAAGGAAGAAAAAGGCCGGAGAAGACCGCCTTTGCCTGACCAGGATTCTTCAAATAACCCTCCACCACCGCTCCCACGATGGTAAAGGGCTTATCCCGGGTTTTATAAAGTCTCTTAAAACCCGGGACATCCCTGCAATAACCCTTTGATAATTCTAAAAATATCCTTACGAATAGATATGTGGCCTCATTTTTTATATTAGTCTAAGGTTTCTCTTTGCATACTTTTTTTTCTCATTATATAAACATCCTGACTCAAAGAGTTTGACCCGATGATAAATTTGAATATATAGATAAATGTGATTTACCACAATATGGTCATACTTTTTGCCGAATTATTGGTCGAACGATTTAGGGCTATTTTTTGAGTTTTGCCGAATTAAAATGGTCTTTTGGAGAAGAAACGGCATAAATGAGCTTATTCAATTTTTTTACCAAAATGTTGTCATGAAAAAAGGCGATATTGCCGGAATGATGATCCTGCAAACCGCCTGAAAGAATTACAAAACGCTGATGTATTTTATGATGTTAATTTGG
>CAYWRH010000224.1:0-4053 GCA_964460435.1 uncultured Desulfatiglans sp. | reverse complement strand
AAGGGTCATATCATTTTGTGCGGCTATCTCAAGAAACCGCTGCTCCTCCTCCTTACCCTTCTGATCCTTTTCACCAAACCCTGCTGTGAGTATAATAACAGCCTTAGTGCCTTTTATTGCAAGCTCTTCCAGGCTCGCCCTTACAAAGGGCGCAGGAATGGCAATATAGGCTAGATCAGGGGCGCTTGGCAGATCAGCCACGCTCTTAAATGTTGGCAGCCCCATTACATCGGACGCCTTGGGGTTTATTGCCCATAGCTTTCCTGTATACCCGTTGGACTTTATGTTATCTGTAACCCTTCCGCCTGTCTTGAGCTTTTCATTGCTTGCCCCGATTACTGCGATGCTTTCTGGATGGAAAAGCAGCTTATAAAGATCTTTAGTCATATAAGCTTCCTTCCTGCCATAAATGCGGCATAGTTACCTGCCCATATAGCGGGTTTAGGGCTTACGTTCTTTATTGCTTTCAGCCACAGCTCAACAGGGAATTTGTCAAACGGCTGAAGCCTGCTCATTACGCCTATCATCACCACATTGGCTATCTTGCCTGTGGGGTCGCCTATCTCAACGGCCTTTGCAAGTATATCAACCTCAACCACCTTGAATCCCTGTACAGCCTTTGCAATGTCTGCCTCAGTGGGATACTGCTCGGGTGTGATTACAGGCGGCACTATCTTGGTCTTTGATATGAGTATTGTTGCGCCATCCCTTAACAGTTCAAGGAAACCGGGCCTTAACAGCTCGCTTACCTCCATTGTGATAATACAGTCTGCGCTTTTCGGGAAGAGCACAGGGCTGTGTACCTTGCCGCATGAAAAGGTGCTTATAACAGGGCCGCCCATCTGTGCCATGCCGTGGGTCTCGCCCTTTACTATATTTGTCTTAGAATAACCAGCAACAAATGCAAGCTGTGTCATGACCCTTCCAAAAAACAGGTTACCCTGACCGCCAACACCCCTTATGGCGAGTGTAAGCCTTTCAGGAAAATCTGTGATACTGTATTTTGGCATAATAAGTTCAGGCGGGGCTGGAAAGCTTGCTGCCTCAGCGGCCTTGTTTTCACCTTCACCAAGGAACTCAATGGCATCAAACGGGCACATCTGGAGGCACGCAGGGTTCTCACCTGCGCAGCCTGAACAGAGGGTGTTGTATGAAGGAAATTGATCCACCCCCTTTTCAATACCTGCACACATCAGGCATGAATAACACTTTTTGCATTTTTCATGGTTGATCTTGAGACGTATCGCCTTCTTTGAGTTAGGCTGCTGTTTAACACAGCATCCTTTTATAACAACAACAACGAACTCTCCCTTTTCGGCAAATTCAAGGGCATCTTTCATAGTCTGCTGGATCTCTTTTCTATTATATGCGCTCGACACAAGCACCCTGTTGCCGTTTCCTTCAAGGGCCCTAACAAGGTCATATATGCTTTCCTGACCTGCAAGGTTAACCGGGGAACTTGGCGCAGGCTGGCCGCCTGTCATGGCTGTCCAGTAATTGTCAAGCACAACCTTTACGCCAGGAATCCTTCTGTATACGGCATTACGAGTGGCATCCATACCGGAATGACATTCTGTGCTGTCTCCGATAATGCTTATGCATTTTGCAGCCTTGTCAGGTTTTGTTATAACAAAACCCTGTCTCTGGCTGTCGCTTGCGCCCATTGCAATGCCTGTTTCAAGCGCATGCATAAAATAGAGAAGCGCATTGCAGCCGATATCCCCAAAAACATTTTCGATCTTGCCCTGTTTTCTCATCTTGGCTATTACACCGCCAAAAAGTGTATATGGGCAGCCGGCGCATATCATGGGCGGCCTGGGCACAGGTTTAACCTTATCCTTTGTCTTTGCTATCTCAAAACCGAATTTCTCCGCTATTAATGCAGGCGACCATTCAGTAATCTTTGTATATTTTTCCTTGCCGATTACCTTCATGCCCGCCCTTTCCAATTCTTCCTGAAGATATTTGTAGCCATCCTCAAACACATACACATCGCCATCAATAGAGTCATAAAATTTTCTGATCTGTTTCATTGGAAGAGGATTGGTCATTGGAATGGACAGGATATCAACATCCAGACCAAACAGATCAAGCACCTCCTTGACATAGGCGGTATTTATACCGTATGTAATAACCCCCTTTTTGCCGCCTGCCTTTAACCACTCAATCATGGGTGAATTCTCAGAGAACTCCTCAAGACCCGGCATCCTTTGATCTATGACCAGGTCATAATTTTCTCTTGCCATTGCAGGAAGCAGATTGAAACGGGAGAGATCCTTTGGCATCTCAACAAGATCACGTTTTTTGATCTCATTAAGCCTCACAAGACCTTCGCTGTGGCAAAGGCCGCCGCTTGCAAGAATAACAACCGGTGTATTGAATTTTCTGCCTATATCAGCTGCAAGGCCTGGCGCATCCATCATCTCCTGGTGTGTCCTTGGTTCAATAACAGGAACCATGCATGTTTTGAACAGGTATCTGGGGTCAACAAGATGCTGTGTTGAGCTGGGTGTAAAATCGCTTGCAACATAATAGATGAGAGCGCCCCTCTTGTCCTGAAAAAATGAGGCGCTTGTAAAAAGATCGCCTGCCTGAAAAAGCCCCGGGATCTTCATTGTAACAACAACATCAGCGCCTGCCAGCGTATAGCCAAAACCCACGCCTGCGGCAACAGCCTCATTCACAGACCAGCCAACATTTATCATATCCTGAACTTCACTTAAGCCCCTGTCTATAACCTCTGTGCTTGGCGTACCCGGATATCCGTCTGCACCGTGAATGCCTGACCTCACGCACCCTACTGCAAAGGCCATATTTCCTTGAAGCACATACTCCTTTCCGGCTTCATCTGTACATAAATTTTTCATTTCATTGGCGCTCATGTTCTAATTACTCCTCTCTGGATGATATCTTTTAAGGATGATGAATAATATATTTTTAAGCTTTGTGGTAATGCGGTAAGATTACACAAAGTTGGTGAATAATACCGGCCAGATTTTGATTAGTCAAGGGATTATGTAGGTTACAGCATTAAAACATACTGTAAAAAATCCGATTGACCTTAAATTGGTAACGTGGTATTACCAGTTGAAACATTTGAGGAATATATGCTTAAGCCAATTAGAACAGTAAAGGTGTCAGACAAGGTCTACTCCCAGATAAGGGATATGATTTACAGGGGTGAACTCCGGGCAGGGCAAAAACTAAGTTCAGAAAGGGAGATGGCCCAGATGCTAAATGTTGGGCGACCGACCGTAAGGGAGGCCATCCAGAAACTGATTGACCAGGGGTTAATAGAAAGCAGACGGGGTGTCGGCACATTTGTGATGGGCGAAGAGACAAGGAAGAATAAAAAACCTCTTCTTCAGTTACTGAACGGCCAGGATTTCACCATTGTTGACCTTCTGGAGGTTAGGCTTGTACTTGAATCAAGCAGCGCAGCGCTGGCAGCAAGAAGGGCCACTGAGGAGGATATAAGGATAATAGAACAGAGCCTTAACAGGCTTCTTGATGCAAGGGAGAGCCTTGAAAGAAACCTTGATAATGAGCTGAGCTTTCATATGAATATTGCCTATGCAGCCAAAAATATTGTTCATGTACACCTTATGAAGAGCTTTTATGATGTGTTGTATTACGGCATGAACCTTGCCTTCCCTACCCTTATAAAAGATCAAAAGCTGGATGATATGACCTTTGACCAACATATAACCATATTCAATGCCATAAAAAACCGTGACCCTGAACTGGCATCAGAAACAATGGAAAAACATATTGGGATATTACTCCAGATATGTAAGGAAAAGGGGTTGTAGGCTGTCTTTCTGCGATGTTTCAACCTTAAACATTTTCTTTAACAAAAACTCTATGATCCATGACTGACTGAAGGATTACCCTGCCCTCTGCACTATCTTTCAGTCCTTAGGGGTTTTGAATCTTCCAATATACTGGTTTATGCAAAGAATATTCACCACAGAGTACACGGAGAGCACGGAGTAAAAGACTAGTACCTAGTAACATTTATAATTTCGGATAAAGATGTTTAAGTTTTAACCG
>CAYWRH010000223.1:0-4072 GCA_964460435.1 uncultured Desulfatiglans sp. | reverse complement strand
TGAAAATTTAAATATTTAACAGCGGCTTTTATTGTAAATATATGCTTTTTGTCAGGCGGAGGCGTTACTTGTGTGACGCTCCAACTCATAAATAATATCCTTGATTCTTGATATGTTACCTGGGCTGATATTTGGGGAATTAATCATTTCTATAAACAGGGATTTTAGATCATGAAAGCCATTAATTGTTCGGTTTTTATCCATTGCCAGAAATGATAAAATCTTGTCACAATATCTAATATGAGATTCGATATCGCCGGCCTTTAGTTTTATATAACATGCCATAAGCAGATAGTTTATATCATTTGCCTTAATATTAAGGGCCTTTTCAATAAAGATTGAAGATTCATCTATTTTACCCATTGAAACAGAAAGCTCTGCCAGAATGCCCCATGCTTCGTGACTATCCGGTTTCATTTGCACGGCTTTCATATAACATGTTAAAGCAGATTCCAGATCACCTTTTTCGACATGTTTATTACCAAGCATTAGAATATCTGGGTACAGCGATAAATTTAGGTTTTTTGATAAATTAAGGAGGTTAAACGCCTTGCTGTTAGCCCCTTTTTTAACTAATAATGTGAATAGACGGTTAATTATAAAATCATCATTTGTGCCTAAGTCAATTAATTTTTCAAGTGCTTCGATTTCGTCATCTATTAAACCGCTTTTGTTATAGTATTTTGCCAGCATGTACCAGGCATTATATTCATTAGGAGCTTCTTCAACAGCCTGTTTTAAAAAACGACCGGCTATTTCCATGTCAAGAGATTTATCAAGATGAAATACCCCAATGTTCCAATATGACTGCCATTTTTCTTTAGCCGCTTCATAACTTTTCTGATAGTATGCATCCATTTTATTATAGTTTTTTACAGCATAAAGGGCGTGCCCTATCAAGATATAAATTGCAGCAGCTTCACTAATAGTATTGTTTATCATCATCCTGGAATTTTCAGGGTTATCATTAAGTTCTCTCCAGACCCGGATATAGTTTTCTCCATATTTAAATACATCTTCCCATTCGGAATTTTCTCCTGCGATAACTGTGAGCATATAATAGGAATCAAGGTGGTCATGATATTTTTTCAAGGCAGTTAAAGAAAACTGTTTTGCTCTATTAAAATCTCCCAATTTAAACAAAGACATGGAAGCGTTAAAATAGGTCCATCCATATATGCTATTTGAATTTCCTGATCTGTCAGCAAGCTCAATAGCCAGCTCTGCCTCTTCCAATGCCTCTTTAAACATTCCCCGCGCGAGGTATGAGCTACTTATATAGTGATGAGGAAGGGGATTATTAGGATCTTCTTCAATATCTTTTTTTAATAATACAGTTGTCCTCTCAAATTTTTCCTGGGCCTTTTCTTCATCAACATCATATCCATAATGCCATAACTCAATACGGGAGTAACCCGGGTTTTTATATCCTACTATCCGGTTATGCACACGCCCTTCATAATGAATAATGCCATTATTTCTGAATAGTCTTTCAAAGTAATGCATTGAAGTCTTTGCTCCGTTAGCATAACTGCAAAGCAATTTAACATTAATTACATCTTCGTTATATGTTTCCCTGACTGTTTTTCGGAGCAGTTCACCGCTGCCTTCCATTAATTCTTCATCACCATCTATCTGAAATACCCAGTCACAGGTTGCATAGCTGAGAGCCTGATTTCTGGCCTTGCTGAAACTGTTCTCCCAGGGATGAAAATATACCTTGTCTGTATATTTTTTGGCTATATCAACTGTGCTGTCTGTTGATCCTGTATCCACTATAATCAACTCGTCCACATAATCCTTGACACTTGCCAGACATTTGTCCAGGAATTTTTCCTCATTTTTTACTATCATGCAGCAGCTGATAGTATTACCGGATGATTTTTCGGGTTTTATTTTATTCAGCATCTCAGAGATTGTTGAATCAGCAGGGTTAAGATTCAGGGCTTTCTCAAGGTACTTTTTGGCTTTTTGGTGACTGCCTTTATTAAAAAAATAGATTCCTATTGCCCTTGATACAGGAAATTGTTTTTTTGGTTTATTAACTGCCATATCAAAAACTTCATCAGCCTTTTTAATATTTCCTGATTCAAAATAGGCAATGCCCAGCAAGACCAGGACATTCCAGTCCATACTTACTGTAGATGAAACAAGAATTCCGAATTTGTCAGGATTTTTTTTAAATATATTGCATAACTCCAGATATCTGGTGCCGAAGCTTATAGTATCTTCCCATTGTTTAAGATCATGACTCACAAGTGTTAAGATAAAGTATGAATCAATGTGAAGATCATTTAATTTTATAGCTGTTTTTGATAATTCTTCAGCCTTTTCAAGATCCTTTAGCCTGTAACTGGCCATAGCCGCATTATATCTTGACCAAAGATAGACAGGGTTTGCATCTTTTTGCTGTTCTGCAAGCTCAACAGCCTTTAAACTTACCTCCAGAGTCTCTCTGTATTGTCCTTTGCTCAGATAACAGCATCCCAGGTAATGATAGGGCAGGGGATTATCTGGCTTTTCTGATATATCCTGCTTAAGAAGAGAAATCCGTCTTTGATGTTTTTTTTCAGTCAGCTCAGCATCGTCAAGGTCATAACCATAATGCAGTAGCCTAATAGGATAAATCATGGGTCTCTTAAACCCGGTCAGCCGCTCATGTATACGACCTTCATAATGAATTATCCCGTTATTTCTAAAGATACGTTCAGCGCTGTGGCGACTCTCATCCTCTCCTTTTTTATATGTGCTTATGAGCTGAACCCTGATAGCGTCGATATCATTTTTTTTTACAGCTTCCAATACTACAGGTATATCATCCTTTATTAACTCCTCATCTGCGTCAATCTGGAATATCCAGTCACCGGTGGCATACTCAAAGTAATGGTTTCGCGCTTCACTGAAACTGTTATTCCAAGGATGAAAAAATATTTTATCAGTATATTTTTTGGCAATATTAACAGTATTATCTTTTGAACCTGTATCTATGATTATTATCTCATCTGCAATATCTTTTACACTTTTTAGACAATTTTCGAGAAATTGTTCTTCATCCTTTACAATCAGACAGACAGATATTAATGGGGCTTTATCATTTTTATCATTGCTTTTAAGTGTTTTAATTTTAGCCTTTTTTCTTTTTTCATTTTTTTTTAATTTATTGTTCATTACTAATCTCATATCTGTAATTAAAGTTGGATATTTTTTATTATATATTGGTGTTATGTAGCTTTTACATATTGTTGTACCTTGATGTGGTAATTTTGTTTTTTCGAAGCGGAAAGATACCTCATGAATATCCTGAAGAGATATACTTCTCTTTCATTTAAATGCTATCAAAAAAGTCGGTGAGACGGCAGAGTCTGTCAAAATATGTGTGATCTTTCATCACCCTGTTCCTGCCATTAATAATATATTTTCGCCTTTCTTCTGGGGTATTTATAAAATATTCAAATAGATTAAACCATTCTTTTAAGTCTTCAGCTATAACAATTTCGTCAGGTTTAAAATATTTTTTTATACATGAAACATTATCGGTAATTGAGAAACCTCCACATGCAGGTATAACGAAAGTACGCTCGTTGCAATCGGCTCCAGTCTCTCTTTGAAATGGTTGATGGATATTAGGAGCTATTTTGACTGAAGTATAAAAACTATTAATATTTTCAGGTGGAACCATTATATCCTGGCCTCCCCAACGATCACCCAAGACGATCCCGTTGTATTTTCTAAGAAGAGGATATAAATAGGTTCTAATGGATTCAAACTTAGAAGGCGAATTGGAACCTATAAAACCGATATCAAAAAGAGGGGTAAAATCTAGTTCATAATGAATTAATGGATTTGCTGCAAATGGAAGACTCTTTACATTAATGCCAAATTCATTTGCCCATTCACCATATATCTGAGGCAAGACGCTTTCATCTGTAGCAGTAATAAAAAGATCTCCAATTTTTCCGGATTCAATTAGCTTGGCTTTTTCAGGTGTTATATGGTGTAAACCATCAGTGACTGTAAATTGTTCTGCCCAAATAATCCTTAATAATGAGTTACGAGCTTTGTAATCATTAAT
>CAYWRH010000222.1:0-4138 GCA_964460435.1 uncultured Desulfatiglans sp. | reverse complement strand
CCTGCTCTTGTGCGGACATACTTTGAGGAATATGCCAAGGAGCTTGGTATTAATTTCAGGGTGCTCTTGGGATACGGAAAGATCGACCCAAGAAACGAGGAGGAAAAATTTGGCATGAGCACACTTGCCTTAAGGCTTTCTTCTCATGCAAACGGCGTTAGCAGGCTGCACGGGAGGGTTTCCCGCGCAATGTGGCAGAAGGTGTGGCCGCGTCACCCTGTTGAGGATATACCCATAGATTACGTTACAAACGGGATACATGTGCCAACCTGGATAGCAAGTGAAAAAGCCGCCCTGTTTGACAGGTACCTGGGGCCTGACTGGGCGGAAGACCCTGATAACCAGAGGGTATGGGCACAGATTGAAAATATCCCTGATACTGAAATATGGCGGTACCATGAAAGGTGCAGGGACCATCTGGTTGCCTTTTGCCGCAAGATGCTTGCAGAACAGATGAAACGAAGAGGAGCAACCCCAACTGAAATAATGAGTGTCAATGATGTGCTTACGCCCGATGCAATGACCATAGGCTTTGCAAGGAGGTTTGCGACATACAAGCGCGCCACGCTGCTTTTTAAAAATCCTGACAGGCTTGCAAAGATAGTGAATAATCCTGAATGCCCTGTCCAGATAATCATTGCTGGAAAGGCCCACCCGCAGGATAACGAAGGCAAGGAATTCATAAAGACCATAATTCATTATGCAAACGAGGAAAGGTTCAGGAAGCGTATAGTGTTTCTGGAGGATTACAACTCCCATGTAGCCCATGTTATGGTTTCCGGCACAGATGTATGGCTTAACACTCCAAGAAGGCCCCTTGAGGCATGCGGAACCAGCGGGATGAAGGCCCTTGCAAACGGCTCTCTTAATCTCAGTGTGCTGGACGGCTGGTGGGATGAGGGGTATAAAAGCGATTACGGCTGGGCCATAGGCAAGGGCGAGGAGTATGACGATTATTTTGCCCAGGATAATATTGAAAGCCGTGATCTGTATAACCTCCTTGAAAAAGAGGTGGTTCCCCTTTTCTACAGAAGGGGGAGCGATGACCTGCCAAGGGGCTGGATAGAGAAGATGAAGGCAGGCCTTCATGACCTTGTGCCGGTGTTCAATTCCCACAGGATGGTGCAGGAATATACTGACCGTTTTTATCTTCCCTGTTCGGCAAGGTATGACAGACTTTCTAAAAACGGGTTTAGTGAAACAAAGGCCCTTTCATCATGGAGACAGAAGGTTATGACAGGCTGGAGCAGTGTCTCTGTGCTTGAAGTAAGATCAGATGACACCAGAGATATACCCATAGGTGAGAGACTTGAGATAACAGCGAAGGTGACCCTTGGAGAACTTAGCACCGATGATGTCACAGTTGAGGCCTATTTTGGGAGGCTTGATCACAAGGGCGAATTTGTTGACAGGGAGACAAAGGAACTCCTGCCTGCCGGCCTTGATCATGGTGTCCATCTTTTTAAAGGCTATATAGATTGCCGGGGAACCGGACGATTCGGGTATACTGTACGAGTTATGTCAAGCAAGAAGAAGCTGGAAAATCCCTTTGTAATGGGGCTTGTTGCATGGGCGTGAAAAGGAAAATTTGAAATTTCAAATTTCAAATTTCAAATTTCAAATCTGAAATCTGAAATGCTTTTAAATACAGAAAGGTAATGCTTTGTCATACTCACTCAAAAAGGAACATGTAGAACATCTCATCGCAGGCAATCTGGCTGATCCATTCAGTATACTCGGGCCACACTATGAAAATGACAGCCTTATAATAAGGGGGTTTATACCCGGTGCAAGGCATGTATCGGTTAAGAACCTTAGCCCTGACATTCCTGTTAAATCAACAGGTGTTGCAGAGAATGGGCTCTTTGAGGTCATATTTCCTTCCGGCACCATTATTAAACCCTACCGCCTGGATGTGGAGTTCAGAGAAGGCAACAGCTCATCATTTTTTGACTGCTATTCCTTTATGCCGATCCTGAGCGACTTTGATATGTACCTGTTTGGCCAGGGCAATCATTACAAGATATATGACAGGCTTGGCGCCCATATCATTACCCATCAGGGTGTAAAGGGCACCCTTTTTGCCGTATGGGCGCCTTCAGCAAAGAGGGTGAGTGTGATAGGAGATTTCAACCAGTGGGATGGCAGAAGGCATATGATGCGTAACCGCGGTTCATCAGGCATATGGGAACTATTTGTGCCTCACCTGGGGCAGGATCTCCTGTATAAATATGAAATCAGGACCAAAGATGATGTAATACTCATAAAGGCTGATCCCTTTGCATTCAGGTTTGAACAAAGGCCCAAGACAGCAGCGGTGGTTCACGATCTTGAGGGCTACACATGGAATGATGCAAAATGGATGAACGAAAGGAGAAGTAAAAATCCCCTTGACAAGCCGATGTCCATATATGAGGTGCACGTTGGCTCATGGAGGCGCAGGCCGGAAGAGGGGAACAGGTGGCTTACATACCTGGAAATGGCAGACGAACTCATCCCCTATGTAAAGTCAATGGGGTATGATCATATTGAACTCCTGCCTGTTTCAGAACACCCATTTGACGGTTCATGGGGGTATCAGGTTACTGGCTATTATGCGGTCACATCAAGGTTTGGCAGGCCCGAAGAATTCATGGCATTTGTTGACAGGTGCCACATGGAGGGGATCGGAGTAATACTTGACTGGGTGCCTGCCCATTTCCCGAAGGACTCATATGCCCTTGAATATTTTGACGGCACACACCTTTATGAACATGAAGACCCGAGGCAGGGGATTCACAAAGACTGGGATACCCTTATATTCAATTACGGCAGGAACGAGGTAAGGAATTTTCTTGTGGCAAATGCCCTTTTCTGGCTTGATAAGTTTCACATAGACGGGCTCAGGGTGGATGCGGTTGCATCAATGCTCTATCTTGATTATTCAAGAAATGAGGGGGAATGGATTCCCAACAGATACGGCGGCAGGGAAAACCTAGAGGCAATTGAATTTATTAAAATCCTGAATACAAAGATATATGAACTCTTTCCCGGTGTGGTCACCATAGCGGAAGAATCCACTGCGTGGCCCGGTGTCACCCTGCCTGTCCATCTGGGCGGGCTTGGCTTTATGTTCAAATGGAACATGGGCTGGATGCACGACATGCTCACATTTATGTCCAAAGACCCGGTTCACAGAAAATACCATATGGAAAAACTCACCTTTGCCCTCCTGTATGCCTTTCATGAGAATTTTATTTTGCCCATTTCACATGATGAGGTTGTTCATGGCAAGGCGGCCTTACTTGCCAAGATGCCTGGCGATGACTGGCAGAAATTTGCAAACCTGCGTCTCCTTTTAGGCTATATGTATGGAGAGCCAGGCAAAAAGATGCTTTTTATGGGCAGTGAGATCGGGCAGTGGCAGGAATGGGATCATGACCAGTCCCTTGAATGGCATCTTTTACAGTATGAAAATCATAAGAAGATAAGGGATTATGTGAGGGAGCTTAACCGGGTATATCATCAGGAACCTGCCATGCATGAGGTCGATTTTTCATATACAGGTTTTGAGTGGATTGATTTCAGGGATGCTGAATCTTCTATTGTCTCATTTTTACGCAGGGATAAAAAGGGCGGTATGCTCCTTTTTGTATTCAATTTTACCCCTGCTCCAAGAGAAAATTATCGGATTGGCGCCCCTGTTCACGGATTTTACAGGGAGATAATGAACTCTGATTCCAGAAATTTCGGAGGATCTGACATGGGGCTCAAGGGTGGCATCCTCTCCGATAATATTGAGTGGCACGGCAGGCCCTTTTCCCTGAACCTTACAATCCCTCCACTTGCCATGCTTATTTTAAAGCCGGAATAGAAATAGAGTTTTTTCATCAAACCGTGCTTGATTCCTTAAATAAAAAAGTATAAGAATAGACAAATATTTTTATGGTCGGCAGCGTTATCCCCGGCCATAGGTCTTTATTTACATTAAATTCTGTCTCACAGTATGTCTTATTAAAGGGGTATTGATGGAGGAGGTCGGCATTAAAAAATGTTACTTGATGACAGCATCCGGACCGCCGGGCGGATACTTGTGGATGATCATCACCCGGATATTTGCGGGCCATTTAAGGAGCTGATTAACATTTCGTTTCTGCCA
>CAYWRH010000221.1:0-4279 GCA_964460435.1 uncultured Desulfatiglans sp. | reverse complement strand
TAACCGCCTCTTTTTATTTGCCTTTTACACTTATGCTACCCTTCAATCTTCTCAAACAAGATCAAGTTTCCTGAAATTGTTTTGATGAACTTAAAAACCAATGGGGATGGGGAGGATATACAACGAGGGATTTAAAACGATGCCGTCTTGTGAGTCGTCTTGTAGCGTTAATATATAACTGGTGGACCTTGTATGTAAGGCTGGCTCGGCCTGAAAAACATTCTGAGGCGATAACCTCCCGTCCTTTGTTGTTGCACGGGGTAGCCAGACAGACTACACATGGTGGGCAGACAACAATAACTATATCCAGCAGTCATGCAAAGAGCGAGATGGTACAATCTGCGCTTATAGCACTTAGCAGGTTTCTGGCAAATTTAAAAAGTATTGCGGAGCAGTTGAGCCTTGCTGCTCGTATGAGGTTGATTACAAGGCAGGCTTTTCGGTACTTCCTGGACCGGCTACCACCCATAGCACGGCTGATACCTTCTCCAGGTTAACTCCTAACTGCCGTTTTTAGGTTTAAATTATTATTAAAGCCATTGAAGAAAGCACTCGCACAATCAACACCACTATTATCCAAAGGTAACAGAGACCTCAAATTGACCTTTGAGGATCAACTGAATGCCCTTGTATTATTCCATCTTGAAGAACATGGGTCTGCTCAACATCTGTTACAGTTCCTCAAAGAAGATGACTTTGCCAGGGAATATATAGCCCCTGAAAATGGGATTGAAAAAAGCAGCTTTTCCGAGGCCATGAATACAAGAGGTTTTAAGCAAATGGTAGAGGTATTTGAAGCCCTTGTGGGAGAGGCACAGTCAGTACTCCCTAAAGAGTATAAAGAACTTGGAGACCTTACCCTTATCGATGGCTCATTAATAGATGCAACCCTTTCTATGTACTGGGCTGATTATCGTGAAGGGGCTATAAAGGCTAAAGTTCATCTTGGGCTTGACCTTAACCACTCCATACCCAGAAAGATATTTCTTACAGATGGCAAGGGAGATGAACGGCCTTTTGTAAGCAAGATCATCTCTCCAGGTCAAACTGGTGTAATGGATCGTTATTACCAGTGCCATAAGAACTTTGATCTATGGCAGGAATCAAAAAGGCATTTTATCTGTCGCATCAAGGCTTCTACCAGGAAAGAGCTAATCAGGCACAATGATTTAACCCCTGGAAGCATTGTATTTTATGATGCCATTGTCCTTCTGGGCACAAAGGGCATAAACCAGACTGAAAAGGAACTCAGGGTTGTAGGGTACACAGTAGATGATAAAAGCTATTGGGTTGCAACTGACAGATACGATCTTACTGCTGAACAGGTTGCTCTTTCCTATAAGCTACGATGGAACATAGAATCATTTTTTTCCTGGTGGAAACAGCATTTAAGGGTATATCATCTTATAGCGAGGAGTGAACATGGGTTAATGGTTCAAATACTTGGTGGCCTGATTACCTATATACTCCTAGCTATATACTGTCATAATGAATATGGTGAGAAGGTCAGTATCAAAAGGGTTCGTGAGTTACGTATAAAGATCGTTAATGAATCAAGAGAAGCTGAACGAGGTTATCAACGGAAGAAGCATCAACAAAGTAAAGACCGAGACTTATCTCATTACTCGTGCTATGCAACTTCTTAACCGGAAATTACTGAAAAAAACTAAAACACAAAAAATTGGGGTTTAGTAGCTGCTAAGCCATATCATCCCAATTACTCAAGCCCCGGGAAATTTATATACATATGGCACCCGCGCCAGAGGGGTATGGCCGGTTCATCCGGGGTATCAAACTTCTGTTCATCATTAGCCAAAGCAACAGAGGCAAAAAAACCGGTATGGCTTATGGCAGAACATCGTTTTTCTATATCTTTAAGGTTTTCAGGTATCTTTGCATGATCCTCAGGATAGCGAACCGCCCTTACAACAACATATTCCGGCCCCTTTGTATCACCTATGAACCAGATAGAGGGGTCAATCTCAGGGTTACCCTGAAATGACATAAGTTCATATCCCTTCTTTTCAATATACTCCTTTACAACCTGCACAGCCATGTCATGAATTTCAAAGTGTGTCATCTCTATCTTTTCATCTGTTACAAAAGATACAGGATTAACAGGGTTTTTTGTTGATGCATCAATAAGCCCCCAGCCCGGCAAATCAGGTATCCATTCATCTGCCTTATCTGTCTTCCTCATGGGCATTATGCAGGCATGGCCGTTGCTTTCCTTTGCTACAGCCAAAAGGCCGTCATAGGTTCCTGGACCATACACATTATTATCCACATCCTCAACACGAACAAAAAAGAGCTGGTTAGCGAGCCTGAAAGAGAGGTGCTCCATAAATGGCGGGTAAGGGTGTGCTTTTAGCCATGATACTGTGCCCTGAGGCCCCTGGCTATCTATATGCAATGCCGCACACTTCCAGCATTCAAAAAACTCTGGTGACATCATCTCCATTGCAACATCAAACATACTTTACTCCTTGTTATAGGGAAACCCCTGTTTTTAGCGAGACAGTCCCTGATTATACGGCCCTGTGATCTCTGCCTGTTTTTGAAAGATAATACTCATATCCCCCTTTATAATGTGTCATTTGGCCCCGGTCAATCTCAAAAACATGATCCACAAGGGAACGCAAAAAAAACCTGTCATGGCTTACAATGGCGATTGTGCCGGCAAACTCCCTTAAAATACCAAGGAGTATCTCGCGGGACTGGATATCCAGGTGGTTTGTAGGTTCATCCAGGACAAGAAAGTTAACAGGTTTTGACATGATAGCTGCAAGCACCACACGGCTTTTTTCACCGCCTGACAGGCTTTTTATCTGTTTATCCACAGTATCTCCTGAAAAGAGAAATGCTGCAAGCAGGTTTCTAACAACACCCAGGTTTTCATGGGGCATGGCTGCCCGAAGTGTCTCCAGCACTGTTTTATCTGGTATAAGTATATCCATTGCATGCTGGCTGAAATAACCGATGTTTACATTGGCGCCGATATTGAGAGTTCCTCCTGAAGGTTCTGTCTGACCTGCCAGCAGTTTCAGAAATGTTGATTTACCTGCCCCGTTAACACCCACAACAGCAACCTTGTCCTGACGTCTTATAAGGCCTGAGCAATTACTGAACACGGTCTTTGGCTCCTTGCCGGGCGTTTCCCATATCTTTGTAAGGTTACTGAAAACTGCCACATCCTCGCCCGACCTGGGTGTCTCCCTGAATTCAAACCTTATAATGCGCTGATATTCGGGTATTTCAATCCTCTCTATCTTTTCAATCTTTTTAATGCGTGACTGCACCTGTGCTGCATGGGAGGCGCGTGCCTTGAAGCGGGCAATAAACTCCTCCTCCTTTGCAAGCATCTCCTGCTGGCGTCTGTGGCTGGCAAAAAGCTGCTCCCTTCTTATATCCCGATCGCATAGATAAAAATCATAATTGCCGCTATATGTGGTAATGGTCTTATTGGCAACCTCAATTATCCGTGATACCACCCTGTTCATAAAATCATGGTCATGGCAGGTCATAAGAATGGCCCCTTTAAATTCATTGATAAGCCAGTCTTCAAGCCAGAGTATGGATTCCATGTCCAGGTGGTTCGTAGGCTCATCCAGCAAAAGTACACCGGGGCTCATTGCAAGTATCTTTGCAAGGGATATCCGCATTCTCCATCCCCCGCTGAATGACTCAACAGGCAGGTTATGTTCATCTGGACTAATACCGAGCCCTGTAAGAACCGTCTGTGCGCGGTTCTCCAGGCCATAACCCCCGCGGTTTTCAAACTCTTCGCATGCCTCGCCATATTTTTCAAGAAGGGTGGCCATTGCAGCATCATCCATGGGATTACTCATGGCAGCCTCCATATCCTTCATTGCTTTACCAAGCTTAACCACATCGGATGCAGCAGACATAACCTCAGAAAGGGCAGAGCCGCCTTTCATCTCAACAGCATCCTGTGAAAAATATCCTATGGTAATTTTTTTAGCGAAGGTGATATCACCGGAGTCAGCCTCTTCCTCGCCTGTAATAAGCCTGAATATTGTGGTTTTACCTGCCCCGTTCGGGCCAACCAGGCCGCTTCTTGTGCCCGGCAGTATATGCATGCTTGCATTCCTGAACAGCACCTGCGTCCCGTGCTGCTTTGAGATGTTTGAAAGATGAATCATGGTTCTACCTTAAAAAAATGGCAGAACTACCATAATGGACAACATTAATGCAAGAATAAATAACTAGTATTTCGATTCAATAAAAAGGTTACATAAATAATATAATATGCTATACT
>CAYWRH010000220.1:0-4322 GCA_964460435.1 uncultured Desulfatiglans sp. | reverse complement strand
TCGAAATAACAGTGCAAAAAAGATTGTATGGCAATTTATAACATCCGATGCACGGTTAAAACTTAAACATCTTTATCCGAAATTATAAATGTTACTAGGTACTAGTGAACAAGGTGCCAAAAGAGATTGATACTATGATGTTGACCGGCTGCTACCCCCCGATTTATGACCGCGATATTTCGCCATCCACATGGTACAGCTCATATGTTACGGCTTATGTTGAAAGGGATGTGAGGCAAATGATCAAAATTCAGGAACTGGAAACCTTCCAGCGTTTTGTCAGGATGTGTGCAGGCAGGACAGGACAGTTGTTGAACCTCTCTTCCCTTGCAACTGAATGCGGCATAACTCACAATACTGCAAAGTCATGGATATCTGTGCTGGAAGCCAGTTATCTGGTATTTCTTTTACGCCCCCATCATGCGAGTTTTAACAAGCGGCTGGTGAAGATGCCAAAACTCTATTTCTATGATGCTGGCCTGGTATCCTGGCTTTTGGGAATCCGGACAACCGAGCAAATGATGACACATCCTTTGCGGGGAAATATTTTTGAGACCTTTATCATCTCTGAGGTGATCAAATCTAAAATGAACCAGGGTGAAAAGCCTGCTTTTACATTCTGGCGCGACAGTAATGGCAACGAGGTTGATCTCCTTGTTGAAAAGGGAACCAGGTTGTATCCGGTTGAGATCAAATCGGGCCGAACCCTTACACATGAAGCCTATGCAGGCCTTAATAAATGGTGTGCCCTTGCCGGAGAAAAGGCCGGGGAACCTGTATTGATTTATGCCGGAGATGAATCATTTCAGCACAAAGGAATTCAGGTGCTGGGGTGGAGAGAGTGCGGGCAATTACCTGTTTAAAAAAGGAGCTGCTTTCCCTAACAGCCTTCAGTCTTCAGTATAACAGCCAGCATTTATTATCTTGAATCTTTTATGAAATAGTCTAAACCTAACCCATTGTATCTTTTCGGGTATAATAAAATCCTCAAATAAAGCGCATAGGCGTTTCATCATAAAAAAAATGATAGTATTTTATCGTCATTCCACGGCATAACCGTGGAATCCAGTTATTTTATTTTTATTTTGGGGCGCAGCTAAGAGTCAAAAGCAAGCTTGCCCCCTTTTACAAATTGTACAGACAGTGTCCGCACAATTCAGACACCTTATTTGAACTGCCAAAGGAAGAGGGTATGGAACGATTTCTTGCTGATAAGATTAAGGAGGTTAGGCGTGGGGACTGAGTGGTATATAAAAAAGATGTTTTCAATATAGTGAAAAGATGTTGCACGTTCTGCATGTCCCATTTTACATAACAAGGAGGGGTACAACATGTACCAACCCTCATGTTTGGCTTGTGATTTTTTTATCTGACAATAATGAAAGTCTGTATAAATATTAGAAGATTTCCTGATGATTTTATGTTCGAGCTAAGTCGCGAGGAAATTCGGAGTATGTCACAAAATGTGATATCCTCTGATAAAAAGGAAAGTAGGGTGCGTAGATAAAAGCTAAAAATGTTTGATTTACCTTTTACCCGGTCCAACAGTTAGTCGGTGACAATTTGTCACCGACTAAAAATGATTATGTAGCCAGCCTTCCCTGATGTTCACAGACCTCAATTTCCCACTGTCTTTCATAGATTCTTGATTAATTTATCTGCAAAAGAGAAAATACCATCATTACATATTTGAATTTCTAGCCTTTTTATTTGACAACCCTTTTACATTATTTGATAATTTCATATATTTCATTATCTGACTTATCAGGAGAAAATATGAGAAAACAAAGGATTGAATATAATACGAGTGTTGATGCCCTTGTGGCGGTTGCAAAGCAGCTGAGTATTTATGAAGGGCAGTATAATATGACGTCCGAAGAATTCTATGATAAGTTCATTAAGGGAAAGATGGATGATTCTAAAGACTTCATTGAATGGGCAAATAATTACCAGCATTATCTTGACATAAGACAGGAAGTGGACATTCAGATTCGCCATGCCGGTTGAAGTAATTAACAGATATCTGGATTCCATAGAGAATGCTTTCAGCAGGATAAAATCCGCTTATATAGAAAGATATGAAGAAGAAATACTTACTCCTGAAAGATGCAATATTCGTGTCAGAGTACGCTTTTCAAATGGATATTTGCTTGAATGGAATGAAGCAGTTATCAGTGAGAAATCTACTTTAATTCATTTGAATTATAGATACCATTTTCAGAATAATAAGAATAAAATTATTTTCCGATACGACAATACCCCTCATTTCCAGGATATAAAAACTTTCCCGCACCATAAACATTGTGAAAATCATACGGACCCCAGCGAAAGGCCATCAGTATTTGATGTATTGGATGAGATAAAGAATTATATTGATAACCATTAAAAAGAATACTCTGATAAAACATAAAGAAATATATATTGAATTTCAAAATGGTGTTCCGATTCCCAATCAACACCCCTAACAGCCTGTAGTCAAAAATGCTTCAGTCTATTTTCTGCATTGATAATTGTTCATTGATCATTGTTGATTGAATATCTCCTTGTATTTATTACAAAAAAGTCTTAAACCTAACCCATTGTATCTTTTCGTCTATAATAAAATTCTGAGATAAAGCGCCAATGCGCTGCATCATATAAAATATTTTTATAGTATTTTTGTCGTCATGCCCGTGGAGACGGGAATCCAGACGCCGAACATTAGATCAAAAAGACATTTATCTTTTTACTACAAGTAGATCTTATACAGGGGATACATATCCAAAATCTCTTATGAAACGGTTCGTCGATATCAAGGAAAGCATAGGCCTACACAATTGACAGGAGTCGTCTATTGCTAATAGGTTTGTCAACTGTGTAGGCCTGATAAACATATAAAGGGTTTCTTGTTACGAGCATCATGATAATTATGACACCTATTGAGACAATAGCCGTATTGACTGAAAGTGTTGACCCTAATGCTTATTGGCGAAAGCTTAAACAAAGGCTTAAGGAAGAAGGGAATGAAACCGTGACAAATTGTCACGGTTTGAAAATGCTTGCGCCCGATTATGAAATAGGTAAAAAAGTAAATCCAATAGCTTGATTTACATTTCCTTTACCCCTTTCCACGTCCAGCACGATAGGGTACACCCCTCATCCCCCCAGGCTCAAACTGGTTTTCGAAAAAATGCAAAAATGAAATGATGAAAGAAGCGTCAAATTCATGATAAATTACCGGATTCCCTGGATGAAGGTAATATTGTAAAATATTTTATTGTTTCTTCTTATTGTTGCCTGGAAGTTCCATGTATCCCATGACTGTATAATACGCCGCCTTGTCAAAGAAATAAATGAGTCTTTCCCCGAGTTCAAACATGCGGTATATGTCAACGGCCTTCTCCCACACGCCGAAGGAATAAATATACATCCAGATATGTTTTTTAAGAAGGCTGAGAGAGCTTATCAGGTCTTTAAGAACGACGTTGTCTTCTTTCCGTTTTTTAGCCAGGTTATAATAAAAATCTTTCAGCTCTTCTTCTGTTTTCGTACCTTTCAGCCATAACTCGAATCTGTCTATAATGAACGCGGCCCTTTCAAAAAGGTCATTTATGTCCAGACTGCGATAGGATGTTGTTGATGGATTGGTCGTTATGTCGTCGATCCATAAATTTATGATTTTTTTTGAATTTTCGCTTGCGATAGTTAACAGGTCGTCTGAGAGAAGGTTTTTGTTCCCGGGCGTTTCCCCTTTTATGGCGGATTTAACGAACGTATCAACTGAATCGTATATGTTCCAGAGGTCTTTTTTCAGTTCAACATATTTCTGAACGGCTTTTTCCTGCGAGTCGAATGCGAGCTTGGGAAGATTCATGATCGGGAAATACCTGCAGTCCGACGCGTCATCTCCGGCTTTTTCCGTGCCGCTCAGTTTCTCCGCTTCAAAAGTGACTATCAGAAGCTCGCCGTAAAACGGATTCGTATGGGAGCATACATCTACAAGCTGGACGATCTTTCCTGTTATCCCCGTTTCTTCTTTAAGCTCCCTCAAGGCTGCCTCTTCTATGCTCTCGCCTGTTTCCGCGAAGCCTACTGGCAGGCACCACATTCCTTTAAACGGCTCATTCGCTCTTTTTACGAGCAGGGTTTCTCTTTCTTTGTTGGGAAGAATCACCGAGGCTACAGGGAGCGGATTTTCGTAAATAATCTCCCTGCAATTTCTGCATACCTGTCTTTCTTTTTCGTCAAGAAATTCCGATACGAGTTCTTTCCCGCAAAAATTACAGTATTTCTTTTTTTTCATTTCTTTACTATAAATATTTTATCATTTTTATTCAGAGATA
>CAYWRH010000219.1:0-4348 GCA_964460435.1 uncultured Desulfatiglans sp. | reverse complement strand
CTAATTACAACTATTTGGAAAATTTATCCTTATACCAAAGGACAAAATCACCGTGAAGGCATAAAAGTGTAAACTTGACAAGGTTTTAAGGCTGCCATAATATGACGCCGGCTGAGGATGCGGGGAGGCATCAACTTTAGAGTATGTCAGTTTAAATTTTGATAAACAATTTTATCAACAGGAGACTATGATGCCAAAAAGAAAATTTATGAAAATCACCCCCCTCCTAGCTGTTTTTATGCTCATGTGCCTCAGTACGGTCTCAGAGGCAATGGGGAACAGCCCTTCCAAACAAAAAAGACCCAATATACTCCTGATAATTGCCGATGACTTTGGGATGGATGTTACCTCAGATATGTACCCCGGTCTTATTGACAATCTTGAAAAAAAGTATGGGCCGTCAGGCCATAACCATCCGGGATATAAATCCATCAGGGGGCTTCCTGCATCAACCCCCAGGCTTGACAGGCTTGCAAGTGAAGGGATGATATTTACAAATGTATGGGCCCATCCTTTCTGTTCACCAACAAGGTCAGCTATCCTTACCGGTCTATTCGGCAAAAAGGCAAAGGTGCTTACCTATGCTGATGCACTTTCACAGAAACATACCACATTTGTACAGAAACTTAAGGATGAAGGCGGCTACAGCACCGCATTATTCGGCAAGTGGCATCTGGCAGGGCTTCCAGGTGATGGGAAGGGGCCTGATTATCCGGGCATGAAGCCGAAGGAGGCAGGTTTTGAGCTGTTCAGGGGGAACCTGAATGCCGCACTAAAGAGTTACTGGGACTATGAATATCATGTGCAGGATTCAGAAACCCCATCAAATGTCTTTAGAACTGAAAAGGCCCCGGTCAAGTCTTTGCCTGGCATAGCGCCAACCACATATTCACCCGTTGTCAAAATAGCTGATGCCATAGAGTGGATTACAAAAAATGAGAAGGAAAACCCGGATAAACCCTGGTTTGCATGGGTTGCATATAACCTGTCACATGCCACTATTGTCCAGCAGCCTAACGCAATGGCCGTACCCAATATAGATACAATGGATGCCAAAAGCATAGAAGAGATGAAGGCCTGTGGCGGTCAGTTTGGATCTAACAGTGCTGGTAATTGCAGTGACGAATCACTTATGAGGGCAATGACAAATTCCCTTGATACTATGACAGGCATATTGCTTGATGCAGTAAATTCCATTGATCCCAATACCTATGTCATTTTTTTAGGCGACAATGGCACACCTATGTATGAAAGGGAAGGGCTTGAGTATATAGACAATATGTATATCACCAGAAAAGGGCGCGGCAAAGGAACCACCTTTGAAAGCGGGGCTCTTGTGCCTATGGCAATTAAGGGGCCAAACATAAAGCCAGGTTCAACAAACAGCGAATTTATCCATGTTGCAGACCTCTTTTCTACTGTGCTTTCACTTGCAGGGCTCAAGATACCTGAAGAGGTAAGTAACAGTGAAGGAAATGGGGTGGTTACCCTGGATTCTATATCGATTACTCCCATTCTCTTCAACAAAAAAGATAGAGTACGTGATCCTGATAAAGGTTTTATTCTTTCAGAATCCATAAACCTTATGACAAATGGCACCAAACATGTGGGCGCAAGGAATGGTAAATATAAGGTTACATGTGCGGGCGGGTTTGAAGATGAAAACTGTACCTTTTATAATCTTGATAATGATCCGCTGGAAGAATATCCTGTTAAAAAACCGAATACATGCGAAAAATATAAAGCAGGGGAGCTTACACCACAAGATCAGGAGTGGCATTACTGCAGACTGATGGAGGTTATCAGAGAAGATTCCTATGCAAATGGGATTGGTAAATAAAAAAAAGTAAATCAATGGAGGAATTATGCTAAAAAAGGTATTATTTGTTTGTATTTGTTTATTGTTTTCAGCGTCTGTTTTTGCAGGTGATATCTCAGCTACCTATCAGTATTCTGATGGCCAGACAATGACAATATCAGTCAGGGATGCCTCCCATGTCCGCATGGATACCACTCCTGACAGCTATATGCTTCTTCAGGGAAAAAAGATATACATAGTAAGCAAGGATGAAGAGGGAAAATGGAGCGCAATGGACCTGGATCAGATGAAGGGTATGGCCGGTATGATGGGCGGCCTTCTGGGCAAAAAAAAGGATGCCACTCAATATGACATGAAGCTAAAGGATACCGGAAAGCAGGAAGAGATAGCAGGGCTTAAGGGAAATGTCTACAGCGCAACCTATTATGAAAATAACAAGGCTGTCAGCACTAATGAGATAGTATTCTGTAATAAAAAGGATATACAGAAAATCAACGATGCCTGGATATCCATTGCGGCTGGTCTTGCGCAGATAATGGGTCAGGATATGTCTCAGCTTCTTGAAAAAAGCAACAGGCTTGCCAAAGAGAATAACTATGGTGTTATGATCCGTATGGGCAATGACATGAAATTAAAGAGCATTTCACAGAAATCAATGGAAGACTCATTTTTTAAGCTGCCAGCAGGTGTTGAAGTTATGGATACATCGATGCCCATGGGCGATGCAGAAGAGAGCCAGGCAAATCAGGAAGAAAACCTGTCAGATAGCGCCATATCGCAGGATGCAAAGGATGTTGGCCAGGCTGCAAGGGATGAGGCCAAGAATGCGACAGTGGATGAGGTGAGAAAGGGTGTAAGAGGACTCTTTGACAAGGTTTTCAATAAATAATTTCATTTAGGTAAACCTCCGGCTTTGCCGGAGAGACTCCCAGAGTTTGACAATTCCGGGAGTATAAGTAAGCCTCCAATAGTTGAACCGCTCAAAGTTCATAAAAAGGAGGCTTACGATGAATGATATGGAGAGTTTAAAACACACGGTATGGGATTGCAAGTACCATCTGGTATGGATTCCAAAGTATAGGAAAAAGGTTTTATATGGCAATCTGAGAAAATATCTTGGAGAAATGTTAAAGGATCTTGCAGCACAAAGAGAATGTAAAGTACATGAGGGACATTTGGTAGGAGATCATGTGCATAAGTTGATCTCAATACCTCCAATGAAGACTATGGGTGTCTGGCCTACACTTTTGACATTAAAAAATCTTCGCTATTTAATGAAGACTATGGGTGTCTGGCCTACACTTTTGACATTAAAAAATCTTCGCTATTTTATTCCACTGAAGACTATGGGTGTCTAGCCTACACTTTTGACATTAAAAAATGTTCGCTATTTTATTCCACTAATCAGCATTGTAGCTGTATATTCTATACGAGAGGAACGAAATATAATGAAATCTGAAAAGCGGGACTTTGATAAAGAGGCTGCATCATGGGATGAAAATCCTGTAAGGGTCAAGCTGGCTAAGGATGTGGCCTCTACCATAACAAAACAGATCACCCTGACCCGTGAAATGGATATTATGGACTTTGGCTGTGGCACCGGATTATTGACTTTCCAGCTTCAGCCCCTTGTCAGTTCTGTTACAGGTGTCGACAGTTCCCAGGGAATGCTGGATGTATTTAAGAAGAGAATCACTGAACTAAAGCTTAGTAAGGTTAAAGCCTTACATCTCGATCTTGACAGGGGTGATACACTTAGCGGGTCGTATGATCTTGTTATGAGTAACATGACCTTTCATCATGTTAAGGATCTGAAACCTCTTTTCCATCAATTTCAAAGCATCATTGTCCCTGGCGGGTATCTATGCATTGCTGACCTTGATTTGGATAATGGTATGTTTCATGATGATAATACAGGGGTATTCCATTCCGGATTTGACCGGACTGCCATGCGGGAGGTTTTTAGAGACACAGGGTTTGTAAATATACAGGATGTTACAGCGGCTGAAGTTGTTAAACCGATCAAGGGTGGAGAAATGAGGCGATTCACCATATTTCTCATGACAGGACAGAAGAGATAAGATCAACTGATATGACGCAGAGCGTCAAGACAGACGTTCCCACGGGGACAATGGGAACGGTCGAAAAACGAGATAAAAAGCCTTGGATTAAAAAATGCCTGAGATAAGTAGATTTTATGGTATAATTATCGCGATGTTTTTTGATGATCATAATCCTCCACATTTTCATGCGCGATATGGAGGAGAAAAAGTAGTCATTGAGATAGAAACACTTAGGGTTTTAGAGGGACGGCTTTCGCCACGTGCTTTGGGGCTTGTAATTGAATGGGCATCTCAGCACAGTGACGAGCTTTTAAAAAATTGGGAATTGGCGAAAAACAATCAGAACCCAAAAAATATTGAGCCTTTAAAATAGATGAGGTGGAATTATGATTAGAGACGTAATAAAAGCAAATTATATAGAAAAATATAAAATTGAACTAACCTTCGAAGACGGTGTTACCGGAAT
>CAYWRH010000218.1:0-4356 GCA_964460435.1 uncultured Desulfatiglans sp. | reverse complement strand
TATGTAAAGTTCCAGATTTTAAGCTGTGATTTCCAGGGGGGATAGAGATGTGATGATCTGGATAAAAATAATAGAGAACCATGATAGAATAATTTTTTTCTTAATATATAGCAGATGCTGATATAGCCGGTTTAAAAGGCTGTATTGCCTTTTGATAGACCTGGTTATCAAAACCCAGGTTTTTGTAAAACAACAATTGTCCTCTCTGTATCTTTCCCCGGCAGGGTATAGTTGACTGTTTTATGCATCTGAAGTTTATATTGGTCAATCAATATCCTGGCATTAGCAAGCTCCTCTTCTCGGTTTTTCCCTAGAAAACCGACTATAAAACCCCCATTTTTCAAAAAGGGGCAGGATAGGCTTATAACATCCTTCAAGCCTGTCATGGCCCTGGATGTAACTATATCACAACCCCATTTTCTGATCTCATCTGAAAGGGTTTCAATACGTCTGTTAATTGGCTCAATATCCTTAAGTTTGAGAGAATGAATGACATACCTTAAAAAGCTTGCCTTTTTACCATTTGCCTCGATTAACCTTATTTTAAGTCCTGGCCTTGCTATCTTGATAATTATGGCAGGGAACCCTGCGCCGCTTCCAATGTCTACAAGGTTTGCCTCAATTGGAAGGTGCGGGACTGGCATAAGCGAGTCAATGATAAGCTCATCTATAATCCTCATCCTGTCAGATATCCCTGTAAGGTTGATCTTGTTATTCCATTCGACAAGGGCATCAAGAAAGATCCCCAGTAAATCAACCTGCTGGGCTGTCAGCTCTATCCCATAATCGGTCATTCTATTTGCAATTATCTCTTTTTCTTTATAATAGGTGTCCAACTATATGCCCCTTTATCGACCTGTTTAAGAACTCAGATATACCCTTATCATAAATCCCGGCCACCGGATAGCTGGAATAGCCATTTTTTACCACTGTCTCTTTTAATCTCAATAATTTCATAAGCCTGTGGACAAACCATGAACTATTCTGATAGTATGTTTTCATAATTGGTTAATTTTATTACACAGGTTACCCTGTAAATAAAAACAGATCCATACATAGAGAACAGGATATAAAAATGATAGCATTTGACCTCATGTGCGCAAATGGGCATACCTTTGAAGGGTGGTTTGATAATCTTGAATCCTATGAAAGGCAGGACTCGGAAAAGCTGATTATCTGCCCCATATGTGAAAATAGCAAGGTAAAGCGCATACTTTCGCCTGTTGCAATGAAATCATCCACAAAATCTGCTCAGAAGAGCCCGAATTTGCCTATTGATTATCAGAAACTCGCAATGGAGATAGTGAACTATATACAGAATGAATTTGAAGATATTGGGCCTCAATTTACGAAAGAGGCGCTCAAAATACATTATGGCGCAGCCGAGGCACGAAATATCAGGGGCACTGCTACCAGGGAAGAGGAAAAGATTTTAGAGGATGAGGGCGTTCCTTTCATAAAATTCCCTGTACCAGATAAAAAAAAATGATGAAAATTAATCCGGATTCCTGTTATTTCAAATAAAGGCCGATTGACTTTATTGGTGCATATATAGTAATAGACTCCAATAATGTAAAGTATCCTGTAACATGGCCCTGCAAAGGAGCTCGGGTGAATGAAAAAAAATCATAAAATAGCCGTGGTTATATTTTTAAGCCTTGTTATGATCGGGCTTTTTATGAGCATTTTTATCACTGTCGAAGAAAGCCCCCCGGATAATGCCGTGGTAATTGTTACCGAAGAGGACAAAGTTTACCATTCAATATTTGGCGGCTATAAATGCCTTATGGGTAAAACAGCAAAAACCATGTCTTTATCAGAGGCGCTTCAGGAGGGATATACACCCCACCAGTATGACGTAGAGCTTGGCTACTTCAGGGGAAACAGGCGCTTCCTATTCCACCACATGCTTTCCAAACTCGGTGTGAATGTCAACAGCAGGTGGGACTCAAACGGTGACTGGCTTTGGTAGATGGTTGATATCAGACCTTCATCACACACTCTGCTACCGGGGCAACCTTGCCACCAACAAAAATCCCATCTTTACCATTTGCTCCTTTTATATGCACATGTAAAATACTCCTGCGTCCCATCTTTGTCCCCTGTTCGCTGATAAATCTTGTTCCTGAAGAAGCTGGAATAAGATTATGCTGCATCATGTACATAGCAAGGGGACCGGTTGAACTGCCGGTTGCAGGGTCTTCTGTGATGCCATAATCAGGGGCAAACATGCGTGAATATGCGCCTTCAGGTGTGGGAGTAAATACAAACAGACAAAATTTATCAGGGTATATCTTTTTAAGAGAATCAATTTTAAGAAAATTGAGGCTTACCCTGTCAACAACCTCTTTACCCTTAACAGCAATGAAAAGGGTAGGGTTACCTGCGCTTAACAGTTGAGGAGCGATATCAATCAGATCTTCCATACTTATATCAAGTGCCTGCGCACATAATATTCTGTTGTAGCTGTCAAGGGTCATGCCTGATGTTATTGGCGGCGTCTGCAGCCATATTAATGGATTCGGGCATCTATCCACATGAACCGGAACAGGCCCAACCCTCTCTTCAAGCATAAAGCTTTCTGTCCCTTCCCTAATGATTCCCTCTTTCATAAGCACATAACCTGTACCAATAGTCGGATGCCCTGCAAAATCCATCTCCTTTGCTGGTGTAAATATCCTTACTTTTGCCACACAGTCCGGGTGTGTTGCAGGGAATACAAAGGTAGTCTCTGAAAGGTTAAGTTCCTTTGCTATCTTTTGCATGGTGGATGTGTCCATGCCGGATGCATCAGGAAATACAGCAAGAGGATTGCCCTCGAATGGCGTATCAGTAAAAACATCAACAACCATGTAGCGTTTATTTAAAACAATCGGCATAATATCTACCTCTATCCCCTTGTGAGTTTTTATCCGTAACAAAAGGATTCAGATTTTATATTTTTGTTAAAATATAACTAATTTGAAAATTGTCTTTACGCATTTTTTCCTTAATCTTTAAACCAGCACGCTCAATTATTGAATCTAATATCCAATCATATGTTGAGAATTCTTCTTTAAAGTGCAAAACACCATCCTTTACAAACTCATCGTCTGTCTGGCTTTTAAGATTTGTCAGGAAAGAATCAATTTCCTCTTCATAGTTTTCAGGCATAAAAGAAAGCACGATATCAGATAATAAGAACATACCGCTTTTTTTCAGGTGATTTCGAACATTTTTTAACGCCACTAATTTCCAAAAATCCGGAAGATGATGCAATACCGCATTTGAGATAATACAATCAAACGATTCTAATTCTTCTTGAAAAGTGAGAAAGCCCACCCTGATAGTTTTTATATTTGAAATATTCCTGTTGATGGCTTTTTCCTCTAAAATAGAGAGCATCTCGGTAGAAATATCTATAGCTACAATCTCTCTGCAAAAAGAGGCAAGCTCCAAAGAGAGTGCGCCGGTGCCTGCTCCAATGTCTAAAATTCGATGATTGGGTTGAATGCTGAGAAGCCCCTTAACCATTAATGCCTCTTTTTTATAATCGCGAAACATCTCCATCTTGGAGTCATATGCCTTTGCTCGTTCCATCACAGAATGATCTGCACCAACCTGTTTAAATTCATTATATAGAAAATCAAATTTTCCCATTCCTTATCACCCTTATGTATTATCAAATACTTAATAAAATATGTTTATAACAAATCTCGCATTAATCTGTTGTAAGTATCTTTCGTGTTCTTGACCGGGATATTAAATCTTTCAGCATACCTGATGACAGTTCCGCCAAACAAATCCCATTCGCTTTGCCTTCCTTTTGTCTCGACATCCCTCTGAAATGATGTTTTTGTTTCAAAAGGGAACTCAAATTTCATCTTTTGTCAATCCTCCTCTCTCTTCTGTTTTGAACATGTAGATATCATTTACTATATCACTTTTTGATTATCCTTGCATATGAAATGTTTTTCCTAATAATGGTAATTATATTTATATTTTTTTCGGCAAAAGATTACACACTGGCCAAAACCCCATTTCTTCAACTAGGCATAACAACTTGATCTATCAACATTATTTAGTATTTTAAAAATTTCAGGTTGTTGGCATTGAATTTGCTCACTCTGAAAATAGCAGGCAAGATTCCTTATGCCTGCTTAAGCCTTAATAGTTTTCTGTATTAATAATGTATTTTTCTTGGTTTTAATTTTAAAGATGTGTTCAAGAGTTACTCTGGTTTGTCTTTATGCATTTTTGCATAAGTTTTTATTATTAACAATTATATTAAGGAGGAAGTTAAAAATGAAGAGGATGTTATGTAGTGTCCATCCAGAAACCCCTGATTTTTGATGAATATGGCAAAAATCGGGGTAA
>CAYWRH010000217.1:0-4360 GCA_964460435.1 uncultured Desulfatiglans sp. | reverse complement strand
TTCTTGTATTAGATTTTTTAAATCTCCCTTGCTCAAGTAAATGATTCTAACTATTTGATATTAATTTTATTTTACTTTTTATTTTGCATGTAAAAAGGCAGGAATAAAGGAAAGGTTTTAACCAGACAAGACAAAATGGCAATTCCTCAAGTAAATAAACCATCACATTTAAAACCGGTACAGACTCAAAATAAATTGAGCCTCAAGGCTACAATAAAGGACCAGTCAGGGGCAGGCAAGGCAAGGATCGGCGAGATCCTGTGCAAAGAGGGACATATCACAAGCAGCCAGCTCCAGGAGGCCCTCAATGTTCAGAAAAAAAGCAAAAGCCGGCTTGGGAGCATACTGCTCAGGCTTGGTTATATAGAAGAAGAGACAATAGTAAATGTATTAAGCCGTATCCATAATTACCCATCTGCAACAAGCAGTGATTTTAATCCGAACCCGGATGTCTTAAGGCTATTGAGCTATGAGACCGCTAAGCAGAACATGGCATTCCCCATGTCCAAAAAGGATCGCACCCTTGAAGTTGCCATGACCGAACCGACTGACACCGCTGCGGTAGAGGCTATCCAGACCGAGGTCAGGATGGGGGTAAAGGTTTATGTGGCTACTGAAAAGGCGATAATAGAGGCCTATAAAAAATTCTACAACATCAGCGATGAGGAGTATAAAAGCTTCTTTGCAAAGGCCGAAGAAAAGGAGGATGGCGACCTCCCGATAACAAAGGTGGATGACTTTGGTTCACTGGTGTCAGAGGCTGTGGGCGACATGGAGCTTGAAGGCCCCATGGAAGACCAGATACAGGATGAGTTCTCTGCCGGGGATGCGCCCATTATAAAGCTGGTAAATGGGATACTTGTAAAGGCGGTTACAGATGGTGTAAGTGATATCCATATTGAGCCCTTTGAAAAGGCGCTCCAGGTCAGGTACAGGCTGGACGGGTCGCTCTACAAATCCATGAACCTCCCTTTAACAATTAAAAACGGCCTTATATCCAGGATTAAGATCCTGGCAGGTCTTGATATATCTGAAAGAAGGGTGCCCCAGGACGGCAGGATCAAGATGCGTATGGGCAAGCATTCTGCTGTGGATTTTCGTGTTTCAACACTGCCATGCCTCTTTGGGGAGAGCGTTGTAATGCGTATCCTTGATAAGGGTGCCCTTAATGTTGACCTCACAAAACTGGGTTTTGAACCTGATACATTTGAGGCCCTTAAACGGTGTATTGACAGGCCTTACGGCCTTCTCCTTGTAACAGGGCCGACAGGATCAGGTAAAACCACTACGCTTTACTCTGTTCTTAATGCGCTCAACACAGAAGACACAAAGATACTTACAGCAGAAGACCCGGTAGAATTCAACTTCAAAGGCATTAACCAGGTCAATGTCAAGAATGAGGTGGGCATGACCTTTGCCGCTGCATTAAAGGCATTCCTTCGCCAGGACCCTGAGATAATCATGGTCGGTGAAATAAGGGATATGGAGACAGCAGAGATAGCCATAAAGGCCGCCATGACAGGCCACCTTGTATTCAGCACACTTCATACAAACGACTGCCCCTCTACAATCGGGCGTTTAAGGGATATTGGCATCCCGCCCTATATGCTGGCATCTGCTGTTACAATGGTGCTCTCACAGCGGCTGGTCAGAAAACTGTGCCCTAAATGCAAAACCCTTGAGACCCATCACGACCCTGAAGCACTTGAAAAAATGGGTTTTTCAAAGGAGGAGATACCTGAACTTAAGATATATGGCCCAAAAGGGTGTCCGGAGTGTAATGGCGGGTATAAGGGAAGGGTTGGTCTGTATGAGCTAATGGAGGTTACCGATGAGGTATCAAAGGCCATAAACGCCAACATCCCTGAAGACCAGTTAAGAAAGATCGCCTGCCAGGAGGGGATGAAAACATTAAGGGAGGCAGGCCTTCAAAAGATAAGGGAAGGTATGACCTCAGTAACCGAGGTATTGAAGAATACAGTAATCACAAAGGAGGCCCTGCCCGCCTACCTTATTAATCCTGATATTGAAAGTTATGAGGATGGGGATATCATAATCCATGAAGGCAACAAGGATAAAGACTTCTTTAAGCTTGTCCAGGGCTCATTAATAGTATCAAAACAGGGCAAAAAGATTGCTGAAATAACCGAACCCGGGGAGTATTTCGGGGAGATGGCAGCCATATCAGATGAGCTCAGATCCGCATCTATTATTTCAAAGGGCAGATCAGTGGTTAAGCGCTTCCCTGGAGATAAGCTCCATGAGATTATTGAAAAATACCCTGAGGTATCAAAACATCTCTTTAGTGTGCTTGCAGCAAGACTCGGTTATGCAAACAAGATAACCATTAAACTGGCAAATGATCTTGCTGCGAAAAATGGCATCCCGGGCGCAAGACCCGGTCTATAACCAGCCGGCTTTAATTTATATGATTAGTTGCTTGTTATTGTGGGTGCCACATTTTTATGGTACAACATGCCTTCATTAAAGATTATTCCAACATAGATCTGTATGGTTAGTATCTTTATATTTCCGTGGAATTGAAAAGGCAGGATATGCTATTAATTCTATAATCTAATGGGAACAAAGGGGGAGATAATGACGCCTAAAAAAGAAAAGACCTTTGTACTGGATACAAATGTCATCCTCCATGACAGTTCATGCATCTATCACTTTCAGGAAAATGATATTGTGATCCCCATAACCGTACTTGAAGAGCTTGATCAGTTTAAAAAAGGCAACTCATCCCTGAATTATCATGCAAGGGAATTTCTTCGAAACCTTGACTCCTTAAGCGGAGACCTGATGTTTGAAACCGGTATTGCGATAGGAGAGGGGCATGGCAAGATCATGATAAAGCTTGAACGCGAATTTCATCCTGACCTGAAGCTCAACTTTTCCACTCAAAAGGCTGACCATCATGTGCTTAATATCTGTTATCACCTGCATAAGGACAACCCCGAAAGACAGGTAATACTTGTAACAAAGGATGTTAACCTGCGCATGAAGGCCAAGGCGGTAAGCCTGACAGCACAGGACTACACCTCGGATCATGTAAAGGATGTCTCGGCTTTATATGAAGGGTTAAGAATTGAAGAGAACATATCTGCAGAGGCCATTGACCTTTTGTATCAGCAGCCCTATGAACTTGACCCTTCTGCCATTACTCTTACAACAGCCCTTTTGCCCAATCAGTTTCTGATATTAAAGAACGGCAAAAAGTCAGCCCTTGGCGTATACGACATTACAACCAATAAAATAAGGCGTGTTGACAAGCGCACGGTGTACGGCATTACGCCCAGAAATGCAGAACAGATCTTTGCCCTTGAGGCTCTGTTAAACCGTGATATCAAGCTTGTTACCATATCAGGGAAGGCGGGCACAGGCAAGACCCTGCTCGCACTTGCCGCAGGGCTTGAAAACCACCGCTATTACAGACAGATGTTTCTGGCGCGTCCTGTTGTTCCATTAAGCAACAAGGATATAGGGTATCTCCCCGGGGACATCAAATCAAAGCTTGACCCCTATATGCAGCCGCTCTATGACAACCTCGGGGTTATTCAGAACCAGTTTGATCAGACAGATGCAGACCACAAGAGGATCAAGGAGTACCTTGAGTCTGAGAAGCTGGTGATCTCTCCGCTCTCATACATCAGGGGGAGGAGCCTTGTTAAGATATTCTTTATTGTGGATGAGGCTCAGAATCTTACTCCCCATGAGGTAAAAACCATTATCACACGTGCAGGCGAGGGCACAAAGATAGTTTTTACAGGTGACATCTTCCAGATAGACCACCCATATCTTGATATGCACTCAAACGGTCTCTCATACCTTATAGGGAAGATGCAGGGCCAGAAGATCTATTCCCACATAACCCTCCAGAAGGGTGAAAGGTCTGAACTAGCAGAGCTTGCAAGTGATCTGCTTTAAACAGCGTGGCCATTAACCAGGACGGGGTCAGCCCTTGACATTGGACATATATTGCTTGATTCGGTCTACTCTCTTTCTTAGTGCCCGGTCTTTATTAAGCTTAATTAAAAACCTCTCCTTTATCTTTGCCACAGCAGAATAACTTAACCCTCCAAAATATTCCCCGATCTCTTTATTGCTTAGCTCTGTACAGGTTTTAAGTATATAAACTACAATATCCCTTTCATCCCCTTTTAACTGTGCAACGTCAGGCACAGATATCTTTAAGAACCTTGCAATAGCCTCAAGTTGCTCTTCAGGTTCTGCTCTTTTTAAAAGTGCCTTTCTGAACGATGTATCTTTATATTCCAGATTTTTATCCTTTAATTTATTAAGTGATTGCTTAATAAATGATTTGCTACCAAGTATTATCCCGCCATACAGCTCTTTT
>CAYWRH010000216.1:0-4372 GCA_964460435.1 uncultured Desulfatiglans sp. | reverse complement strand
AGTACTACGAAGACAACTAACAAAGGCTTTCACTGGAAAGCCTGATAAGACGTCGGCTTCCCGTGAAGCCAAGCGTTGTGTGTGAATTGAAATTACTTAAATATAATCCTTAAATAAAGGAAACACCTATGGATAGAAGTATTCCAAACGATGATGAGAGAAAGAAACTTAAAAAAATGTCCCAATATTATTTTCATCTACCAATATATATCATTTGTTTGCTTAGTATATCCTGGATAGCAGATCACTTTTTTAAAAAATATCCTAGAATCGAAACTATTTTATGTTTAATAATTTTATTAAGCATGATCTTACTATTATTAAACTTTGCTTTATTAAAAAGATGCCCAAGGTGTTCTTCATGGGGCACACCTATAGTGGGTGGTAATTGTTCTAAATGTGGTTTGCGTTTGGATCATTCTTACAAAGGAGATAAAGGCCACAAAACCATTTAATGTACCCGACCGGGCGAAAAAACGCCGCCCGGCTGGTAATCAAAAATGTTAGGGTTCAAAATGAAAATGATTAAATTTATAATACTTATATTACTCATAATTAGCAAAGCAATCAGTGTCAAGCCTACACTCTTCACATGTTGAATGGAAATCTAGAAAAACATACCTGCGGGTACCAGCCTCTTATTAGGGCCATATATCAGGTGATTTTTTGACCTGATCTGCAGCATGAATGAGTTATGCAATGACAATAAGTTCACATGAAAATAAAACACAATAGTATATTCAACTGCCGTTTTTAGGTAAAAGCTTTAATAAAGTTCTTAGAGCACACTCTTTACAATGTTATCAAGGATATCCGTATTACTGATTATCCCCACCAGCTTGTTCCCTTCTGTAACAGGCATCCTCCTTACGCCGACCATCATCATCATCTTAAAACAGTTATGTATGGAAAGTTCAGGGTGAACACATATGCATGGCTTTGACATAACCGCCTTGACCAGTATAGATGTGTCTATTTTTGGGGAATTGATAAGACTCTCTATCACATCCTTCCTTGTTATTATCCCGAAGGCGTCATGAGGATCATCGGGCATTATAACAAAACTTGAGACATGATTTGCCATCATCTGTTTTGCGGCAGATATGATGCTGCTGTTTTTATCAATCACCTTTACATCCCTGTTCATCAGGTCGGCTACCTTCATAGATTTTATACCCATCCTTATCCTCCTTATCGGGATTAATTTTTATTAAAGACTATATGGTTCCTCTCATCAAGATGAAACCTTGTTTTTCCGGGTATATCGGTCTCCACATCCATAAAAGAGCCTTTTATAGTAACCTTTGTGCCGGCAAATACCATCCTGTTGATCGTAAGGGATGGCGGATGGCCTGCCTCATCCATCTCTTTTTTATGTAACTCTGCCATATATTCGTTAAGCCTGGCCTCCATCTGGACAATACTGCGCCTCTGTTTGACAAGCTTATCAAGCTTGAACCTTATCTCTTTCGGGGTTTCTGTATTGTTATTTTTGAACCTGACAAGAATAATATCGATCTTCGCCTTCTGATGGTTGAACTCTTCAAGGCGCTGTTTGATCTTTTCCTTTCTATCTGTCTGTTCAGGGTCAACACCAATAATAATATTTGTCTTTACGCCTGCAGGAGAGCCGGTTTCATTTGCCCTTATCTCCTTCAGCGCGGTTATTGTGCCGCCTATTATGCGACCCTTTCCGGATGTTGCATCTATTACACCCCCGGATGAAACATTGCTGTTACGTATATCATCCCGGATATGAATATCCCCCTTTGCCCGCACCTTTGCATTTTCTATAAAAAATGCATTCAGCTCTCCGTCTGAGGTGATATTGGCATTATCGCCTCCGACAATCCCTCCATGTATAAAGAGCCCTGCGCCTGCCTCTACTGTAGCCTGCTCCACCCCCTTGCCCACATGTATCTCCCCGGTTGCCCTTGCAGCAAAACCTGAAGTTATCCACCCCTTGATAACAAGCGACCCATCCATTTTAAGATTGCCGGTATTCATATCAATATCTCCATCTATCTCATGGCTCTGTGTGACAGATATCCTGTTGCCATCCTGGATTGCCACCATGCCGTCAATCCTGGAGAATAGACTGAGGCCGTCAGGGGAAGGGATAACATTTGTGCCGGAAATGAGTTTACAATCTTTGCCGGGTGTTGCTGGGATTATCTCTCCGAATATATCTTTCCCATCAGCGCCTGCTGTGAGGGGTATCTTTTCTGCAAGTTTATCGCCTTTTTTAACATTATGTATAAATGACTGCTCCCTGAAATCCATGCGACCTGTATCACTATCAAGATGGCCAGCCTCTTTATCCTTGCTGAACTTTAGGTCTATTTTCGCATCTTCACCATGAACAGGTTTAATCCCCTTTGCAACAATTATCTTTTTAGGGGGAAATGGCTTCTTGCCATGAGTTGCTAGAAAGGCTTCTGCCTCATCAAGGGTGATGCCATATCTGATGCCTGCCCTTTCTATTATCTTCCTGATCAGCTCTACCGTAATGAACCTTTTCCTTGAAGAGGGGGAATAGAGCATAATACTGGCTGATAACCTGTCTTCAGATATCTCAACAGGGTTTACAACAGATACTGTATCACAGGAATAGTCTGCATACCCGGCTATCACCTCATCAGATACCACAAATAGAGAATTGTTGTCTCTGGTTTTGACATTGGCCCCTGCCTTAACCTTTTTCTCTTCAGGTTTAACCGCCTTTATCACCTCGCCTGTTATACTTTTACCCTCTTCCTGCTTTACAGGGGGGATCTTTCGGGCAAGGATTTCTCCCTCAAGCACTATATCCCTTGTCTCAACCTCAGCAACATATCCCCCTGCCCTTTTTTGTGCTGCCTCTTCAGGATCAACTCCATTAACACTGAAGTGAAATTCCATTTTTGAATCAATGCCATTTTTTGCAGGGGTTGCCTCAGCCACCCTGAAGTTTTCAACCGGATCCCCCTTTTCCAGTGCAGCCTGTATAGCAGCAGGGTCTATGCCATGTTTTACCCCCTTCTCTTTAAGGATACCGGTGATATCATCCAGGGTTAGCCTGCTGTTATCCGCCAGAACAGGGAAAAGGGGCATCTCTGCATACATTTTGTCCTTGCTGAGGGTGAAGAGATCAGTAACAGAGACCCCCTGCCATGTTGCCCTTGCAGCGCCATAGACAAGGGAAACATACTCTGTCTCCCCGTTTTTTAATGCAATGTTCTCGCCTGGCAAAAAGGATATGTCATCGCCGGGAAGAGAGGGCACATCCTCACCAAAGATATTTTTACCGGGGAGGCCTGAACTGGCCTGGACTTTTACTGCAACCACCTGGCCCGGTTTTACCATCACGGAGGCCCTTGGATCTTTATTGGGGGCATCACGACCGATCTTTAAATCGATCCGTGCCTTTTCCCCCTTTTGAGGAGGGTCACCCTTTGCAACAATTGTACTCCCCTGAAATTTGCCGGTTGCATTGACCGCCTCCAGCGCCTTCTTTATTGCAAAGCCATCTATGCCATGAGTTACCCCCATCTCTCTTAAGGCATTTTCTATATCCTCATTTGTAACAGGGCGCCCGTTTCCCGCAGGGGGCGTGACAGCCCTAAGTATGGCAGCCATTTTGTCATCGCGTATTTCCAGCTCATACTCGCCCGGTGAATCATTGATGATGACAACCCAATTTTCAGGGGACTCCTCAAGGGTAAACAGATTTAAAGGGTCAACGCCAAGCATTTCCGCACCTTCAGCCAGGGCATCATTCCTGTTCCTTGATTTTATTCGAACCCTGTATTTCATAGGAGCTTACCGTGTAAAATAATAGCAAAAGTTTATATCTCTTTTATATACATCGTATAAACCCCTGATTATCTTTAATAAAATATGTCATGCCCATTTAAAGGCATGATGCTATTCTTCCTCGGGTAAGGTTTCATCCAGGTCATCCATTCTCTTTGATTCCCTCTCTGTTATATTACCTATATCCTTTTCCATCTCTTTCATCCTCTCTACCTGTTTTTTACCTGCAAGCTCTTCTACCGTATCATCCACCTTTTCACGTGTGTCAGAGCCCTTGCAGCTACAGAACAGGGTAAGGGCTATGGTTAACAATATGATGAGCATGATAAAGATTTTTTTGGTCTGGCTTGACATGATTGCCTCCTTATAATGGTTTATGGTTTAAAGGATAATATTATTATTGCGATGAAATGCTGCCTGTTAGCGGCATAAAAATTCTTTATACAATTTTAAATTTCAGTTGATTAAATCCTCAAGCCATATAAAAATCTTGCTTAACATTATGGTTACAGTTTTCTTTATCTCTTTATTAATAATAATATGTTATTTACATATTTCCTGTTATACTGAAGTAGGG
>CAYWRH010000215.1:0-4383 GCA_964460435.1 uncultured Desulfatiglans sp. | reverse complement strand
CTACCTTAAAGAGCATCCTGAAGCAGGAAGAAAAGAGGTCGCTAATAATATTATCGGAATTACAGAGAGCGGTATAAAAGCCAATATACAAGCCCTTCAGAGAAAAGGTTTGCTAAAAAGGATTGGGCCGGCTAAAGGCGGATACTGGGAAACAACTAAAGAAACTGAACTGAATGAGTCGAAAATGGAAAATGGTCGCTCAATCGGGGCTGTCCAGAAAACTATCCAGAAAACTACCCAGAAACAACAGGAGATTTTAAACTACCTTAAAGAGCATCCTGAAGCAGGAAGAAAAGAGGTCGCGAATAATATTATCGGAATTACAGAGAGCGGTATAAAAGCCAATATACAAGCGCTTCAAAAAAAAGGTTTGCTAAAAAGGGTTGGACCGGCTAAAGGCGGATACTGGGAAGTCATAGAAAATAATGCAAACGAAAATGAAAATAAATAATAGGATTGGACACATAGAAACAGGCTAAGAAAAGCACAAGGAAAAAGACTAAGAAAACTGCCCTGGAAGATTAAATTTAGGTTAGGTTTAAAGTGGTTACCGGAGTTGAGCATGAATGAGATAGAAGAAAAACATAGAATACAGGCTGCAATACAATCGTTTACTGAAACCGACCTTTCAAATGCCTCTTTGGATCTCTTTACTGTTCTGGGCTATAACACAGAACGTCAAAATCCCTTCAGTGAAAAGACCTTTAGTTATTTTATGGAGAACTTTCTTGAAGGTAGCGCTGGTTTTAATGAGGCTAAGGCCCTTACATCGGAATGGAACTATGTTGATCTTCTCTTTCAGCTTTCCGACAACGAATTAACCACCCAAACCTCCATCTTCGATTCGAAAAAGGTGATTGTTTCAGGGGATTCAAAAACAGCAATGGAATCCTATCTATTTTTTGTAATAGGTCTCTCCGCTGCAAACTATACCCGCACAGGTCTGAGCCTGATCACCCGTGAAATAAACAAGGTCTTTGCCATGCCGGTTATGGTGCTTTTCAGATATGGGCAGTCAATTACGCTCGCTGTGATAAATCGCAGGTTAAATAAGCGGGATGAACAAAAGGATGTCCTTAAAAAGGTCACACTCATCAAGGATATAAATATACAGAATCCCCACAGGGCGCATCTGGAGATACTTCATGACCTGTCATTAAATGAACTGCTCAAGAAATATAAGTTCACAGATTTTTCAGGTTTGCATGAAGCATGGCAAAAGACACTCGATATCAAGGAACTTAATAAACGTTTTTATCAGGAGCTTGCCAACTGGTATTTCTGGGCAATGGATCATGTATCATTTCCGGATGATATTGAAAAAGACAAGTCCATACGCAATGCCACAAGCCTGATCAGGCTTATAACCCGTATAATATTTATATGGTTTATAAAGGAAAAGGGCCTTGTACCTGATATTCTTTTCGATAAAGTCGAACTGAAAAAGATATTAAAGGAATTTGCACAGGATCACAATTCCAAAAGCTATTACAATGCCATCCTGCAGAATCTGTTTTTCGGGACACTTAACCAGAAAATGGATGAGCGTGGGTTTGCAAAAGAAGGACATCATCTTTCACAAATAAATCACTATGGTGTGAAAAATTTATTTCGCTATGCAGACCAATTTACAATAGGTGAAAAAGAAGCTCTGGAACTGTTTAAAGAGATACCTTTTTTAAATGGCGGTCTATTCGATTGCCTGGACAAAGAGGATGAAACAGGAAAGGTCATTTACATGGACGGCTTTTCCAGAAACCCTAAGAAACAGGCCATTGTACCTGATTTCCTGTTCTTCAGCCCTGAGCAGGAGTATGATTTGAATGCTGTTTATGGAACAAAAAATAAGAAGTACAGGATAAAAGGTCTTATAGATATACTTTCCGGTTACAAATTCACCATCACAGAAAACACACCAATTGAAGAGGAAATTGCCCTTGATCCTGAGCTTTTAGGAAAGGTGTTTGAAAATCTACTAGCGAGCTATAACCCTGAGACTCAGACCACAGCACGTAAACAGACCGGCTCCTTTTACACTCCAAGGGAGATTGTAAATTATATGGTTGATGAATCCCTGAAAGCCTATCTGAAACAATGCCTAATAAATAATTCCCCTCCTGCTAAGGAGGGGTGGCTGCCGAAGGCAGACGGGGTGGTTCCTGCTAAGGAGGGGAGCTTGCCGAAAACAGCAGGTGCAGCCTATCTGGGTGTAAGTAACACCGACAATAAAATTCGCATCAACAACCTTCCCGAATTAAAAACCCTGCGTAGGCAGCTCCGCAGTAATCTTACCCCATCAGAGGCAATGCTTTGGACATATCTTCAAAACTCAAAGCTTGAAGGCAGAAAATTCAGGAGACAGCACAGTATAGATAAATACATACTTGATTTTTACTGCCCCTCGGAAAAACTGGGTATAGAGTTGGACGGCGAAGCACATAACACCGAAACACAGGCGGAATATGACAGGGAACGTGATCTTTTTCTGAATACCTTTGGCATAAAGATTCTGAGATTTGAAAATAAGACGGTCTTTGAGAATCTGGACGGTTTACTCAAAGTTGTAAAAGATAACTTTGGGTGGGAAGACAGACAACCACCCATTCGCGTTTCAGGCGGCACCCCTGTTGTACAAGAACCACCCCGTCCACCTTCGGTGTCCACCCCTCCTTTAAAAGGAGGGGAGTTATTGTTAGAGGCAAAACTGGATGATCTGTTTTCTTATAATGAAAACGAACCATGTTTTTCACCGGAACAAAGACAGTATCTCATTCAGGCAATAGATTCATGTAAAATACTCGACCCTGCATGCGGTTCAGGCGCCTTTCCTATGGGTATACTCCATAAGCTGGTGCATATCCTTCATAAACTTGATCCTAAAAATGAACAGTGGAAGGAGCGCCAGCTACAAAAGGCCAGGCTCATTGATGACCCTGCTATACGCAACAGATTAATTGAAGATATAGAATCTGCCTTTGAAAACAATGAACTGGACTATGGCCGCAAGCTCTACCTTATAGAAAACTGCATATATGGCCTGGATATTCAACCCATTGCTGTGCAGATAGCAAAACTCAGGTTTTTTATCTCCCTGGTTGTTGATCAAAGAAAACAGCCTGATAAAGAAAATTATGGTGTCCGGTCACTTCCAAACCTTGAGACCAAATTCGTAGCAGCCAATACTCTCATGGGTCTGGAAAAACAGATTCATCTTTTTAAAAAAAGGGAGATTGCTGAATTTGAAGAAAAGCTAAAAGAATTACGTCATAGTTATTTCAGTGCCCGTACCCGCAGAGAAAAGATAAACTTCCAGAAGAAAGATAAAGAGATCAGAAAACAGATTGCAGAACTTCTAACAAAGGATGGCTGGGAACACAAGACAGCAGACATGATAGTATCCTTTGATCCATATGACCAGAACGCAAGCAGTGCGTTTTTTGACCCTGAGTGGATGTTTGGAATTACCGATGGTTTTGATATTGTAATTGCCAATCCGCCATATATAAGGCATGAGGCAATTAAAGATCAGAAGCCTCAACTGTTAAAACAATTTGGTAAATTTTATTGCGGCACAGCAGATATCTATACCTATTTTTACAAAACAGGGATTAACCTGCTGAAACCATCAGGCCACCTGTGCTTTATAGCCCCCAATAAATTCTGGCGGGCAGGCTATGGAAGAAACACCCGTATTCTTCTTACCAGTGAAGCAACTCCAAGGATAATTATAGATTTTTGTGATCTTCCCATATTTGATGCCACAACCTACCCTTCAGTATTGCTGCTTGAAAAGAGACGGCCATCAGATAAGGAAAGGGCTCTGGCAGTTACCTTTAAAACAGAGGAACAATTAACCCGGCTTGATGAGACTATTGCTGAAACAGGTTTCAAAATGCCAGTGTCAGCCCTGAAGTCTGAAGGCTGGAACCTTGAACAGCCAGCCATACTTGCACTTATGGAAAAATTAAGAAAAGCGGGAGTCCCTTTGGGTGAATATGTTAATGGAAATATTTATTATGGAATTAAAACCGGCCTTAATGATGCCTTTGTGATTGATGCTGCTACAAGAGAAGCATTGATATCTGCTGATCCAAAAAGTGAGGAACTTATAAAACCCTGGTTACGAGGCAGGGATATCAAAAAGTGGAAGGCTGACTGGGCAGGGTTATATGTAATTTTTACACGACACGGAGTTGAAATCGATAAATATCCTGTAATAAAAAAGTATTTGGAAAAATATCGAGAGGATTTAGAACCTAAAAATACTGCAAACGCAAAACGTGGTCGTAAACCCGGTCCTTATAAATGGTATGAGATACAGGATAATATTGTCATCGTCAATCTGAAAATGTATCTACTTTGGTCTTATGAAAGTGCCAATTT
>CAYWRH010000214.1:0-4396 GCA_964460435.1 uncultured Desulfatiglans sp. | reverse complement strand
GGCGGCGGTGGTTTTGGCGGCGGCGGGGCATCAGGGAGATGGTAAATTTAAATTCAGGTGTTATTTATGGCAAATGCGGCAGAAAGATTTTTAAGCGGGCAGGATAGAGAAAGAATAGATAATGCCGTAAAAGAGGCAGAAAGATACACATCCGGCGAGATTGTCCCAATGGTTGTGTCCCGGAGTTACCATTACCCCATGTCAAATGTGCTGGGTGGTATTTTGTTTGCATTCCCCCTGTCACTTATCTTGACCTATTTTGTTGGCAGCATGTTTTGGATAGGCCACTATAATCTCTGGCTTTTCCTTGGCATTATTATCCTTCTCTTCATATTGATTTACCATGTAGTAAAGCTGACCCCTGGCCTTAAAAGGCTTTTTATTTCTGATAAAGAGATAGATGAAGAGGTGGAAGAGGCAGCCATTACCTCCTTCTTTCGCGAAGGTCTTTACCGCACAAGGGATGAAACAGGCATACTTATATTTATATCGGTCTTTGAGCGCAGGGTTTGGGTTCTGGCCGACAGGGGCATAAACGCAAAGGTAAAAGAGGGCGAGTGGGATAATATCGTCCAAATGATAACAGAAGGGATTAAAAATAATAACCAGGCAGAGGCCATATGCAAGGCTATTGGTGAGGCAGGCAGGATACTTAAAGAACACTTCCCGAAAAAGGCAGATGATACGAACGAACTCAAGAACCTGATTGTGGAAGGGGAGTAGAAAGAAAAGCCAGGGGATAAGCAGTTTAGGCTGAAGGGTATTAGGCATTTTTATGGAAAAATATTTAAGATCAACTGAGATAATTGACTGGAAGCATCCTGAAATATTATCAAAGGCAGAGGAGCTTGCAGCGGGTGAAGGCTCTGATACTGAGATAGCAAAATCGTGCTTTGAATGGGTCAGGGATCATATCAGGCACATAGGTGATCATAATATACAGACTGTGTCCATGAGTGCATCTGAGGTATTATTATCAGGTTCGGGTGTATGCTATGCTAAAAGCCATCTGCTTGCAGCGCTCTTGCGTGCAAATTCAATCCCGGCCGGGTTTTGTTATCAAAGATTAAGCCGGGATGATAATGGCTCACCATATTGTTTGCACGGGCTTAATGCCGTTTACCTGCCTGAAATTGGCTGGTATCGGATAGATGCAAGAGGTAACAAGGAGGGTGTAAACGCACAGTTTACTCCACCTAAAGAGCAACTGGCATTCTCGCTTAAAATTGATGATGAAATCGATTTCCCACAAATCCTGTCTGATCCGCTGCCGGTAATAATTGATACTTTAAGGAAATATAAAACTAAAGATGAACTTTGGAATAACCTGCCGGACCTCAAATCCATGTAGACAGATGAGATATCTCTTACATATAGACGGGTTTTATCAGCCTTCGCTAACCACCTTCGCTGTAGTTATGGTAGTCAAAGAAGTTCGCCTAGACAAGAACCCGTCTAAATAACTGTTATCCACCTGTGACTCCATTCAATAGTTCCACGGTTTTCATGCATACATCCGCAGTAAGGCGGCAACATCTTTCCATGCGTTCTTTTGAGCCCGGACTAAAACCGGATTTCTTACACCATGCTGTCTTGGAATTACTGCAAAGTACCGACTGTGCCAGCACAGCCGGAATAGTCCCATCAATAATAATCGGCTGAGAAGGTTGATATTTGGGTAGTTCAGTGTTTTCATACCATTTAAGCAGATTCGTTATCAATTCGCCCCTTTGTTTTCCGCCATAAAAAAGACCAATTGCCGCAGATCCTCCAACCAGACCTCCGCAGATACTGCCATAACCACCAACACCACCGTTACCGAATTCCATCATTTTAAAAGGAAAAGAGCTGTATGGTTCACCATAGGTGTCAGCGAGCTGGGCCAATATTCCATGAAAAACCCCATAAGTGCATCCGTTTGTTGAATGTTCTTTATAGGCCTGCTTTGCTGCTGTTACCGGATCAACCGGGTGATATGTCCATAATCCTTCTACCTTGGAAGGTGTGTTTGTATTCGGTTCACCATTTGCTATACGGCTAAAGATTACTGTTTGAGCCGCCATTCCCCCTAAAGCCACGCTGAATCCTAAAAATTTACGCCTGGATAACATAATTCCTCCTTTCTATTATGAGAAGTTCCTTATTTATTAATGCATCATTCTTTTTATTTTTTGTAATCTATTTTGGAATGAGGTATGAGTAAAATGATTAGAAATAATGAAAACGATAACTACAGGTTATTATATGGATCTAAATCTGAACCAGCTCTTGGTTTTTCATGCTGTGGCCAAATCCAGGGGATTTACCCGAGCCGCATCAGAGCTGTGTCTAACCCAGCCTGGCATCAGCAAGCACATCAAACAACTCGAAGAATATTATGGCGTCCAGCTCTTTGACAGGCTGGGGAAAAAGGTGGTACCAACCCAGGCCGGAAAGCTTTTACTGGAGGCCACAACAGAGATTTTTCGATTGCTGGATGATGCGAAGGTAAAAATAGATGATCTGGGTAATAAAACAACCGGGAGGATCACCATAGGCGCCAGTTTTACTGCCGGTACCTATCTCCTGCCTGAAATATTGAGTCAATTCAGTCAGCAATATAAGGGTGTTGAATTGCTGCTGGATATTTCATTAAGCGACCTGATTGCGGAAAAGGTGATTGCGAATGATCTTGATATAGGGTTTATCGGTGCCCCGTACGAAGATGAAAGACTGATTAACAGGAGGTTCTATGATGACACCCTGGTTGTTGTCCTTCCCAAAGCGCATCCTTGGCGGAAGCGAAAGACTATCTGTTTTACTGAACTGACTGATCAACCATTCATTTTTTCTGTAAAGGGCTCCGGAACCAGAACCATTATCCAGGAAAAACTGGACAATACCGGAGTAAAATTACAGAAAGTTATTGAGTTCGGTAACACTGAAACAGTGAAAAAGGCGGTTATAGCGGGTATTGGCATTTCTGTCCTGTCTGAGGCGGTCATAAGGAATGAAGTGGCTTCCGGTCAGATGTGTGCAGTCCCCCTGGATGAGGGTGGGATTACCAGAACCTTTTTTATGGTATTTCATAGAGATAAATACCGGACAAAGGCAATTAATTCATTGATTGAAATGGTGAACTCCTTTGTTGATAGTAAAAGACAAGCGGGAGCTGTAAAAAAATCAGGTAGGAAAGACTCAACCCTATAACCCTGCAACATCAAATTGAGAATTTTAAAAGGTCTGCTTCTGTTCGGTTAAATAGCTAATATCAGGAGCAGACCATGGCTTTACTCTGTTTCGTTGCTACTCGATCGGTTCAAGGGGCCAGCCCATTGATGGCGCACTGGGGCCGACTATTGACAGGATCAAATCAACCTCACCGTTTCTCATTCTGAACATGTGGCAATCCACAAGGCCGCTTCCTGTTGGGTTTTGATCATTTGCGGTTGCACCTCCGCCAAACATCATGAAAGCAATGGAAAGCCCTTTTTCAGTATCAACCCAGACACGTCTTGGCCCATGATTAATACTTGCCCCGATTGCCTTTCTGAAGCTTACCGGCGAACAATCGTGGTCTCTGGCTGTTGTCTGAAAACCATTCTCCCAGCGGTCACATACCTTTGCAAATGGGACACTTACTGTAGAACCCTCTGCGAACAGGGCAAAATAGTTATTGGCGGCATCAGCCAGCACCTTGCGTAGCGCCTGTTTATCAGGTGCGAGGATTGTCTCCCAGTCCTGTTCTTTTGTTTGAAGCAAGCCCTGTGGGTTAAAGGCAAAATCCTTTTCTCTTGCTATGATAGTTTCAATCTCGGTAACCTTGCCATTTTCAATTTTTAATCGGTTTGCAAAGAGGATCGGACGGATAGTCCCCTCCTTGGGCATCTCTTTTGCTCCACCAAACATGGCACTGGGTACACTGCCGGTTGCTACAGCCTCGCCATTGCCAGGAGATCCGGCAGGATTTTTTTTAGCAGGGGCAGGCGCTGGAGCTCCAGCCATACCTGGCCCCCCAGCCATCATTCCGCTTCCAACTGTTTTTGAATCAAAAGGTTCTTCAATTACAGCGATTGTGGCTGTGGTGCATTTCTTGGTATCAATTAGTGTGCGTCTGAGCAGTGGTTTTCCTGCGGTTTCAAAAAAACCTTTTCCAACCTCTTTTACAATGCCGTTTTCAGTGAATTTCACTTTGGGAGCAAGAGGCAGCCCTGATGTGCTGTGTGTCTGAATTGCCTCAAAGTACATCTCTGTTATCTTGGTAAGAGCTTCACGTGTGCAGCTGTCATCTTTTGCCTGTGCATTTGAACCAGCAGCAAACAGTATTATGCAAGCCATCATTAAAAATAATGCTGTTCTTTTCATCTTTGAATCCTCCTTGACAATAATTAACAATAGAAAAATAAGAAGCTGGTTG
>CAYWRH010000213.1:0-4428 GCA_964460435.1 uncultured Desulfatiglans sp. | reverse complement strand
GGCCTTTTAAAAGACAAAACAGTAAGATCCATAAATAATAAAGAATTTCATGTTTTAATATTTTCAGCCTGATAAATAATCAGATTATTCTAGTTAGTGTCCATCCAAAAAATGTAGTTTTTGGATTCAAGCGGTCAGCCATTAGCGTTCAGCTTTCAGCAAAAGATATTCAAACCAAAGAATTAGCTGGCAGCTGATCGCTGAATGCTGAAAGCTCCATCCAGATTTTTATTCTTTCTTGATGGACACTAGTTACACCTTTTGATCAAAGAGCACACCTGAGATCTCTTCCATCCTTGCAGCAAGCGCAAGCATCTCTTCTGAAGGAATTTCTCTTATGACCTTTCCGGTCTCTTCTGAAATGACCTTGACTGAGATATCGCCTGTACTGCTGTTTACCTTTATCTTTATGTCCTTTTGTATTGAACGAACATAACTGTCCATCAGTTCGGTAATACGGGCAATCTTCTCATCAGAAGCCCTTTTTATCTCTTTTGACCGTTTTTCTGTATCTACTGCGTAGAAATTGTTCTCACCAGCGCTGGAACCTATCTGCTCAGAGGTTGAGAAATGTGGCGGCGCAGACAATCCCTGATCAATTGAAAGATCAACAGGTTTTATTGCTGATAATGCCATTTTATTTACCTCCTTGTACTATATACTGCGACATACCTGTCATTTTTTATAGCCTTTACACCCTAATAACAGCATCATGCTGCTATCTGGTGTGAAAGTCTACGTATCTCCATACCTGCGTTGTCATTTAAGACAACAGGCTCATCTTTTGGGGTTGAAATACCTTCCCATGACATTTTTAGTTCTGTCAGGATATTTGCACACTCATCAAAAATATCATATGCCTTTTGTATGTCAGCAAGAATGAGCCTTTTAGTTACATAAGAATATAATGAATCCAGGCTTTTTGCTATTTCGCCACCCTTTTCAAAATTGAGGCTTGACTGTAATTGAGTTATTATATCCAGGGCATTCTGAAGCTTATCTACCTTTTTTAATATTTCGCCATTTTTTAAATGGCCTTTTGCCTGATTAATGCTCAGGATAGCCTTGTCATAACACATTATTACCAGTTCAAGTTTTCCAGCTGTCTCAATAGATGATCTTTTATATTGCCTGAAAGCCTTTCCGTAATTCATTTACTCCTCCGTAACAACTCTAATTTATTAAAGGTGATTAAATATTTTTTTTGAACCAATTACTTTTTTTATGCCCAACCATTTGCTGCCGCACTCAATTGACCCGAAAGCCATGAGCTCATGTTCTGGATTTTTGAAAGGGCTGACTCCATCATAACAAAACGATTAATCATTGCCTCCATCTTGCGATCCAGACGCGCCTGCATATTATCAATATTGTCATCAATATTTTTAATCCTGTCTGAGAGGGAACTTTGCTTAAAACCTACATAACCTTCATAGGTATCGGTTATGGAGAAAAGGGTCCTGTCAAACAGCTCGGCTATGCCAAGTGTAAGCTTTATATTGCCTATTTCTCCAAGCGCTGATCCTGTATATTTGATAACAAGACCAGCGATATTTTCTTCTCCATCATCCCCTGTAAGGTTCTGGCCTGAACCTGTTGCAGCTCTGCCATTAATGGTTCCGGCAACATCCTGGCCGTTATTAACAATGACGGGTGTTGTCATACTTCCTGTCCAGAGCCCTGAGTCGGTATTCTCCTCTATTGTGAAGCTGTAACTGCTTCCGTAATTATCGTTTGCCAGGCTGAGATGATTTTCACCATCATTAGAGGCTGTAATGCTCATGGAATACCTGCCCTCATGGCCACCTGGATTGGTTGCTAATACAGACCCGAAGATATTAACCTGATTTGAGGTCTGTGTGTAATCAAGAGAGAGGGATAGATTGCTTGCACCATCAAGATCATCAACAACCATAAGTCGCCCATTTTCATCTATCGTTACAGATACATTACCCAGGCTGGACTCAATTTCTGATAAAAGCCCCTGAATGGTATCTGTGGCTGTATCATCGATTGTGTAGGAGCCAGAGACCATTGTCCCATTTCGGGTGGTTCCGGTAAAATTGATAATATCACCATTAACCATGCTGGCGCCATCAATAGCTCCCCATGTGGTGGAAAAGGTCACAGGGGATGAGCTTGCTGTAACAGCATTGCTGCCGACTAATGTTTCAGTATAAACCGTGTCAAATTCAGTATTTGCTGCATTTACTATATCTGAAAGAGTCATGCCGGCAGTAAGAGATATTACTGCTGTCTTGTCCCCATCCTTTACTGTCAGGACTTCATCAGATGAAAGCGTTCCGATGGTGGATGTGCTTATTGAGCTGTTCTGTTTAGCTGCCTGTGTTATATTTACTATATATTCTCCAGCCTTGGTATCCCTGGTGTTTGATACAAATTCCAATGTGCCTGTGTCAGAGGTGCCCGTTGCAGTAAATAACTGCTGTATGTCGTAAAAATTTGTCTTCAGGAAATCATTAAGTTTTGCACTGTCCAGGCTGAGCTGTCCTTCATTATTCAGATTTATCCCGACAAGGCCGAGTATAGAAAACTGCGAAGATACCCCCCATATCGGGTTTACGAGTAGTGAAGAGAGGTCTGATTTTACGGATGACAGTGTGCCATCACCAAAAAGGAGGCCCCCTGCCTCTTCCTTTTCCGTATCATATGTCTGCTGTTTTGTAATATAGGCTGACACGGCATTATAGGAATCCACAAATGACTGAATCTTCTCCACAATACCGCCAATATCCCTGTCAATGTTGAGTGTGATGGTTGTTGATTCATCTGATGATTTCAGATTAAGGGTAACGCCATTCAGGACATTATCAATTGTATTGTCACTGCTTTTTACATCAATACCATCAATTGAAACAAGGGCATCCTTTCCTGCAACTATCTCACGTTTTCTCACTGTGCTTAAGGCGCTGAATTCACCCCATGACAGTGTTCCATCAGAAATGGTTGAATTGAGTGTAACTGAGAGTGAACTTGCTCCTGATTCCAGGTCTTCAACCTCTATTTTACCAGAGGATGTGATATAAATATTTACATTATTTCCATTACTCTCAAAAGCTGCTTTTATACTGTCAAGCAGATCCTGAACGGTTGAAGCGGCAGATATTGAGAATGTAGTGTTTATTGTGTTTCCGCTGTGGTCAGTTCCGCCTATTGATATTGAATCTCCAGATGTCCATGAATAATAGCCGTCGATGTCACTCAATACTGTAGTTGCCGAGATAGATGCTCCGGATGTAGTCATAGAGTTTGCTGATGTTGTTCCGCGTGAATCGGTTAACCCTTTTTTAAGCACACCAAGCGTTTCAAGTATATTCTGATTATCGGTAAAGGTTTGTGTTCCGTTTATCTGAAGTATATATTTGGTAACCCCACTCTCCGTTTTTGTCACAATAGATGCGGAAAGATCACCTAGCGCATCAATCCTTGATTTAATATCTTCAAGGGAATCAACCGAAAGGTCTATGGCAATATCATGACCTCCAATCTGAACTGTTCCGGACTGTGTCGATGAAAGACCCAGTATGGATTTTATACTCTGAGTAGTGCTCTTGAAGGAATCAGACATTGCACCACCTGTAATACTGTTTTTTAATGACACACTGTTATCTTTCCAGCCAATGCGTTCAAGTAAGTTGCTGGATGATCCATTCTGAAGAGATATTCCGGATTCGCCTGTGCTGTTGCTTGTAAGAATAAGCCGGTAATCATTTGATCCATAGGAGATGATGCTGGCTGTCACACCAGTAGGATTGGAGCCTGAATTTGCATTGTTGATCCTGTTTCTCACATCATCAAGGCCATCTGTCTCATTTATAGAGATTACCCGGCCATTTATTATTATATCGCCGGCATAATCGCTCCCCAGGGCATCTGAATAACTGTTAAATGATGACGAAGAAAGTTTCTGGGCCGTTGCTGTATTTTTTACAAGAATAGAGTAACTTCCTGCTGAGGCATCTGATGTGGTGCTTATAGATAGCAGGTCTTCCGCATCAATTGTAGAACTGTCAGAGGTCATACTGGCACTGAATACATTAAAATCATCAGGGTCTGAAAGATTTGCAGCCGCGCTTTTAAGTGACAGGAGTTTGGTGTTAAAAGAGCGCCACTCAGTCAGTTGATCCTCATATTTTGTTTTCTGGGCCTCCTGGTTTTGAATCGGTTTTGAATCCAGGGCGATTAACTGGTCAATCATGGAACGCCAGTCAAAACCGCTTGAAAGACCACTGATCAGATTGGTGCTAATAGCCATATTAAAACCTCAGTATAAAACCTAAGTACATTAATCAAAATGGGAAATTACTTCCCATGATGCCCATTATATAGGAAATAAATACATAAAACTAAAACAAAACTAATGTGATATTAAAGATTTGCAAGATATTTGCCAGAAAAGAAAATTGT
>CAYWRH010000212.1:0-4543 GCA_964460435.1 uncultured Desulfatiglans sp. | reverse complement strand
ACGGGGGCGCTTTATAAATCTCCCGCTGATCAGAGCATTATATACTTCTCTTGATGTCTAATTTACCTCTGTTTATTCCTAATTATTCTGCGACCTGCCCCTTTGAGGTTTGATTCAGATAAAACATTTTAACAGGATTAATATCAGGATTAAGCACCATAACCTTTAAACAGGTAACTTCTTGACAAAAAGGAGGAGGCTCATATGAAAATATTATTAAAAATATCAGTAATAGTGATCCTGGTAACCTCTTTTAGCCTGGCAGCTGTTGCCCAGGAAGAACTATACAACAAGCTCAACTCAAGGCTTGCAACACTCTATAAGCAGGGGAAGACAGAAGAGGCCATAAAGGTGGCTGAAGAGGCCCTGCAGGTGGCAATAAAAACATATGGTGAAGAGCACCCCTATGTCTCCGCATCCCTGAATAATATAGCGCTGCTATATATCAACGAGGGAAAGTATGAAAAGGCAGAGGCGCTTTATGAGCGGTCATTAAAGATAGCAGAGGCCCTTCTGGGAAAGGATCACCCTCAGCTCGCAGACATACTGGAGAATATGGTAAAATGCAATGAGGTGCTGGGAAAGACTGATAAGGCCGAGATGCTCCAGGCCCGGCTGGAAAGCATCAAAGAGTAAGATATGGCGCCCTACAATGCTGGTTAACAGCATGATATCCTGGATATCAACTGGAGAAGTGGATATTACACTATCTTTTCAAGCGCCCAGTCTTCAATGGTTATTTCCAGTGATCTGTTTATCAGCTCAACAGAGACAACGACCTTGTCACTCTGGCCCTTGTGGTGCAGGTAAAAGCCTGTTAGATTTTTTAATGGGCCGCTTACGATCCTGATCCTGTCACCTGTCTTCATAAACTCCCTGTTCTGGACTGTCCTGTCAGTGCCGTTTAATATCATTAACGACTGGATCTCTTCATCACTGGCAGGCACAGGTTTTCCCTTGAACCCTACCAGTTGAACCACACCGGGTGTTTTAAGGATGTTTATATGCTCATCAGGGGCAAGCGTGCTGTTGACAAATACGTAACCCGGGATCAGGGGCACCATGATCTTTTTTACCCTGTCCCTTCTCCTGCTCATTACCTGTATCTTGGGTAAAAACACCTCAATGGATTTGCCGTAAATACCATCATACACCTTCTGTTCAAACCTGCTTCGGGTGTGAACAGCGTACCATTTTGCTGTGGTTTCAGTCATAAACCAAATGTCCTTAAGGCATTAATGCCGGATAAATTTTCTTATGATATCAGTGAATCGGATGCCTAATAGTTGGTATTGCTCTCCTTGTCAAGAGATTTTCTGCTTCGTTGCAGGGTGAGGCTTAAACCCCTTTTGTCAGTGAATCACAGGGCAAGGTTTCTTGACAAATCATACTGTCAATGTTAATTGATTTTGTCTTTCTTCATGTTCTGACATAAATTTTATCTTAACTTTTTAAAAAAAAGGGAACAGCTATTAAAAATTATATTGTAATAGAGGGGCCTCTTGGTGTTGGAAAGAGCAGTTTTGTAAAAAAACTGGCACAGCATATGAATGGCCAGGAACTTCTTGAACATACAGAGGATAACCCGTACCTGAGCAAATTTTACAAAAACCCGAAACACTACAGGTTTCAGATACAGATGTTTTTTCTGATGAGGCGCTATCAGCATTCCCTTGATCTGGAAAAACTTGATCTCGTTAAAAGGCCGGTATTCACCGATTTTATGTTTGATAAAGACAGGATATATGCAAAGGCCAACCTTGATGAGAGTGAGTATTACCTGTATGACCAGATGTTCCAGATACTTAAGAAAAGGATAAAACCGCCTGATCTGGTTGTTTTTTTACAGGCCAAAACAGAGGTGCTTGTTGAGCGTATAAAGAAAAGAAACAGGGAATATGAGAGGTCCATTAATGTGAAATACCTGGATAAGGTAAACAGGCTGTTTAATGACTATTTTTTTCACTATACAGATTCCCCCCTGCTTGTTATCAATGCCTCTGAGATAGATTTTGTAAATGTAAAAGAGGACTTTGAAGACCTTGTTAATGAGATAAACAGGATAAAATCGGGGGTGCAGTACTATGTGCCTGCAAGTTCGAGAAAGTAGATTATGAAAAGAGATATCAATATAGAGATCATAGAGTCCTCCCAAAAGATGCAGGCAAGGTCAGAGGGTATAAGGCTTTCAGGTAAAAAGATAGGGCTGTTTCCGACCCTTGGCTTTTTGCATGAGGGGCATCTTGAGCTTATCAGACAGGTGAGGAAACGCTCTGATTTTGTTGTCATGAGCCTCTTTGTAAATCCTATCCAGTTTGGGCCGAATGAAGACTTTGAAAAATACCCAAGGGATACAGAGGGGGATCTGGAAAAGGCAAAGGGCCAAGGGGTGGATATTGTCTTTATGCCCCCGGTGCATGAGATGTACCCTGCGGGCTTTCAGAGTGTGGTCAGGGTCGATAATATTACAAGGCATCTGTGCGGCAGATCCAGGCCCGGCCATTTTGAAGGGGTAACTACAGTGGTGGCCAAGCTCTTTAATATTATAAAGCCCCACATGGCTGTCTTCGGCCAAAAGGATTTTCAGCAGCTTGCAGTGATAAGGCGTATGGTAAAAGACCTTAATATGGATATCGAGATAATCGGGGTGCCTACAGTCAGGGAGCCTGATGGCCTGGCAATGAGTTCCAGAAACAAATATCTGAACCCTGAGGAGAGAAAATCGGCTTTAAGCCTTAAAAAGGCAATGGACATGGCCAATAAACTTGCCGAAGAGGGTGAGAGAGAGTGCAAAAATTTCATTGCATCAATCAGTGAATTGATTCTTTCTTACCCATTTACAAATATAGATTATATAAATATCTGCGACCCTGATACCTTGGAGGATATAAATCTTCTTAAAGAGCAAAGCCTTCTTGCGCTGGCTGTCAGGGTGGGGAGCACAAGGCTTATTGATAACTGCATAATAAATATAGGTTAATAAATGTTGTTATATTTTAATAAGGAAAGGAGTATCTGATGAAAAGGGCAAATTTTCTGTTTACATCGGAATCAGTTACTGAAGGGCATCCTGACAAGGTTGCGGATCAGATTTCGGATCATATCCTGGACAAGATGCTTGAACAGGACAAGTATTCAAGGGTAGCCTGTGAGACCCTGGTAACCACAGGCTTGGCCATGATAGCAGGCGAGATAACCACAAAGGCATATGTTGATCTGCCGGAGGTGGTAAGGGAGACCATAAAGAGCATTGGTTATACAGGCTCTTCAATGGGGTTTGACTGTGAGACATGCGCAGTTTTATCATCCATAGACAAGCAGAGCCCTGATATAGCCCAGGGCGTTGATGGGACAGGGCTCTTTAAGGAGCAGGGGGCTGGCGACCAGGGGCTTATGTTTGGTTTTGCATGCAAGGACACGCCAGTGCTTATGCCCATGCCTATTTATCTTGCCCATAACCTTGCCCAGAGGCTTACCCATGTTCGTAAATCAGGCAAGCTCCCCTGGCTCAGACCGGACGGAAAAACCCAGGTAACGGTCCAGTATATTGACGGCAAACCTGTGAGCGTCCATACAGTAGTTATTGCTGCCCAGCATAACCCGGATGTTGATTATGACACCCTGAGGCAGGCCATTGTTGAAGAGGTTATTAAAAAGGTTATCCCTGCTGATATGCTCACAAAGGAGACCCAGTTTTTTATCAACACAACAGGCAGGTTTGTTGTCGGCGGGCCAATGGGTGACTGCGGTCTTACCGGCAGGAAGATAATAATGGATACATACGGCGGATTTGGATACCACGGCGGAGGGGCCTTTTCAGGCAAGGACCCATCCAAGGTGGATAGAAGCGCCTCATATATGTGCCGCTATATTGCCAAGAATATCGTTGCAGCAGGGCTTGCTGAAAAGTGCGAGATACAGGTCGCCTACACCATAGGCAGGGCAGAGCCTGTATCAGTTCTGGTTGGCGCATATAGCACTGGCGTTTTGCCAAGCGCTGAGTTAACAAAGATAGTACAGAAGGTATTTGACCTGAGGCCTGCCGCTATTATTGAAAAGCTTGACCTGTTAAGGCCTATATATCGCAAGACAAGCAACTATGGCCATTTTGGAAGAGAACTCCCGGAGTTCACTTGGGAAAAGACAGATATGGTTGAGACACTCAAAAAGGCTGTCAAATAGTATAATTATATGAAAAACCCCAGCCTGATTTAGGCTGGGGTTTTTTATTAACTATAGCTTAGTGTTGTGTCATTCATTAAATGTCAGTTACGCCCTGTAGAGGCACGACACATCGTGCCCTTTTTTAGAGGCAAATTGTAATTACAGATGGGGATAGTTCATAGTTGATGCAGTACCAGGAATTACCTGTTTTTCAGGTGATATTTAAACTTCATATCCTCCTGAAGTATGTGCAGCACGATCCAGTCGGTTAAAAACCTTTCCACCTCAACAAAGTGGAATCAGATTATTTATAAAGCTTCCTGTTTTTCTTGTCGAACCTGGGTTAATAAGGCGACCCTGTTTTACCTTTATAGAATGA
>CAYWRH010000211.1:0-4608 GCA_964460435.1 uncultured Desulfatiglans sp. | reverse complement strand
AGGGGCAGAATGATAGCAGAAAAGAATGGGTACACCATATAAAAAATATCTTTTTACCTACGTACCATAAATTTACTAAATTTACATAACTGCCGGATTCGGTAAACCGCAAGTCTTGGTGGTGTAGGAGGGTTACGGGGCGCAATCCCCGTAACTCGACCCGATCAAAATATTTACCTATCTAATAAATATCTGATGCATTATTCAGAATGTAAATAATGATACGAAAATAGCCATTTTTTTAATAAAAAAATTCAGACAGAAAAAACCTGTAAGTCAAATGAATATTATTGTATAAATAGCCTTATCCAAAGAAGTCTTATTTTACAGCAGTTCAAATTAAATGTTTTGTATTTGATAAACCCTGTAATGAAAGGAGACTATTATGAAAGCCTTATGCAAATGTATTGTTTTGTCTATACTGGCAGTGAATTTATTGACTTTTAACAATCTGATGGCAGACGAGGTATACTTGAATAATGGTGACCGGATTACAGGAGAGATCGTAAATATGAATGAAGGCAAGCTTGTTATTAAAACCTCATATGCAGATGAGATAGGTGTCAAATGGACTGAGATAGCCAATCTGAAAACAGATAAAGAGATAACGCTGCTTTTAAGTGACGAAACCCTTATCAACGGAAATCCTCTTGGGGTTGAACAGGGCAAGATAAAGTTTAAAAACAATAAGATTGCTGAACCTGTATCTGTTACAATGGCGGATATTGTCTCCATTAATCCACCCAAGGAGCCTCCGGTAAAGATAAAGGCCAGGGCAAACCTGGGCATGACATTTACGAGCGGAAACACTGAAAAAGATACAACACATTTTGATGGCGAATTTTCTGCAAGAACAGAAAAAAACAGATATACCGCTGGTGGCGCCCTGAACAGAAGCGAAGACAACAGCATAAAGACAGAAAGCAATTCACTTGGCTATTTAAAATATGATCATTTCCTGTCAGAAAAATGGTTTGCATATGCCAATTCACTTTTTGAGAAGGATAGATTCAAGGACCTGAGCCTAAGATCTGTGCTTGGCGCTGGTGTTGGCCATCAGTTTTTTGAAACACTGATAACAAATCTCTCACTTGAATCTGGTTTGAACTATGTGAGCGATGATTATATTGTTGCCCCTGATGAATCATATACTTCAGGCAGATGGGCAGTCAATTATGACAGGTTCTTTTATAACAAGGCCTTTCAGCTTTTTCATTTCCATGAAGGTTTTGTAAGCCTGGAAGATACTGATGATATGTTTATAAAAAGCCGAACAGGTATCCGTGTCCCATTATATGAGCGTTTGAACCTTACCCTCCAATACAATATTGATTGGGATAAGAGTCCGTCGCCAGGAATGGAAAAAACAGACAAGGCCCTGATGTTTACACTGGGGTATCAGTTTGGAAATTAAAAAACAGGAGTTTAAGAATTGAGTAGAATAGAAAATGCTATAGAGAAATTTAACAAAGGCTATGCCTGTTCACAGGCTATTTTTACTGAGTATTGCGGACTTTTTAATATAGATTCTGAAACAGCCCTGAAGCTTGCTGCCGGATTTGCTGCTGGAATGCGAAATGGCAGGACATGTGGGGCTGTTACAGGCGCAATTATGATTCTCGGTTTAAATTTCGGGAGTCTAAGCTGTGACAAGGCTGAAGGCCGCAAGAATGTATATGATGCTGTGGTAGAATTTACAAGAAGGTTTGAGCAATTGTATGGCTCCACAGATTGTAAGGAGCTTCTTGGTTGCAATGTCGGGACTAATGAAGGCATGCGAAAAGCAAAAGAGGAAAACCTTTTTTATACACTCTGCCCTAAATATGTAAAAAGCGCAGCAGAGATACTTGAAACAATGCTGAATAAATAAAAAGACTATGAATAATATCAAGATCAAAAAAGCAGGTTAAAATACATGGTCAGCATTTGAGGAGTATGATGATCTTCAAAACAGGGAGTTTCATACCCTTGAATCTTATCCGGTAACAATTGATGATTGGATGAAATATTATTGTGCAATATCCGGTAAAAGAACGAATAAAGGCACATTCAACCTATATTGAAATAATAACCATTACGGCACATCAGCATGAGACACCACATTATTTATGGATCCTAAAAATTTCTTTTTATTGATGTGAAGTGATAAATTGTTCAGCAGCCGCAGCAAGGAGCTCGGATCGTTTCATCCCGTGCTTTCCCCTGAACATGTCTATATCGTTCAGGAGTGATTCGGGAAAAATTACATTAAAGCGAATTTTAGGCTCATTGATACTTTTACTTTTTGGTCTTGGAATAGGTTTCCCATGTTTTTTTGCGGTTTCAATCCATAACTTCATGGCTGTCTCCACTTCCTTAAGGGCTTCTTCCGGAGTTTTTCCAAAAGCGGAACATCCTTTAAGCTCCTCTATTTCGGCAATATAGTCACCATCGCCTTCGGGATCAGGGAAAATTTTAACTGTATATTCCATGATTATTCTCCATCAACAATTTTAATAGCTTGTTTTACCTGGTAAGTTTTTGCTGTACCATCTTTCTTTTTTTGTATATTAATAGGAGTCTCTATATCAGGATGTACAAAAATATGATGACTCCCATTTACACGATCAAGAGAGAATCCATTGTCTTTAAGCCAGGTTACAAGCTCCTGGAATTTAATATTTTCTGGATTTCTTCTGATCTTTTGATTTAATTTATCTTTTTTTGTCATCGATTAAGGTTTTATTCGTTCTACTATTGTACTTAATTTAGTGTGTATTTACACATATGTCAAAAATATTATTCCCTATTATCTTCTTTTTTTTATTGAATAAAACCTTGGAGGGTAACAGATCATGAAACTAATTTCTGCTGCTTTTATTTTATTGCTTATAACGCCAGTATTTGTCTTGGCGGATGAAAATCTCGGTGCATATGAGGATCGTATAGCTGTAGAAGATGTGATGGCGCGTTATGTGTGGGCGGTAGATTCACTCGATGCTGAGGGTTATGTGGCAGTTTTTACAGAAGATGCTGTTATTGATTCAAACGGCGCTATCAGCAAAGGTCACGATGAGATCCGTAAGATTGTTACAGGCCTCATTCAGTTTCAGAAAGATAACAAGGCAAAGGGGTTACCTGCTACAAGACTGTACCATGTAGTCAGTAACGTGCGTATTATATTCAACAAACTGTACGAAGCCTTGCACCAGTCATACTGGCAGACTGTAATTCGTGACAAGGATGGCAAGATGATTCCAGCCGCAATGGGCCGCTCGGAAGACAGGTTAGTTAAGCGCAATGGAAAATGGCTGATTCAACTTCGTAAGCTGACTGTATTTACGGATTGATTGATGCCTTTATTGAGTGGGACCAGGACGCAATGTAAATAAAAGAGGAGAAAAAATGAATAACAAAATAGATGCTGTGACATCATTGGCAAGATCATTAATGATGTTATGATAACAAAAGAAGAGATAAAAGGCCTGATGGCAAATCTTTTGTATGTTGATTCTCCACCAGTAGGCACTACAATGCTTACAGACTAGGCTAAAAAACATCGAGATACTCTGGAGCTAAAATATACAAGGAACTGGCAAGGAGAAGGGGCAGGGGTTCTGAATAAAGAAGCAAATGATACCTATGTTTTAGCAACTATGACATTACTGATCAGAATAGCTATTTTTATTATGTGCATACAGTCATATGTTTTCGCAGACGAATGCGTGATCCTTTTGCATGGCCTTGCAAGAAGCAGCAGTTCGTTTAGTAAGATGGAGTCGGTATTAAAAGAAAAGGGATATTACACGGTAAACTACAACTACCCTTCCAGAAAATACAGTATTGAAAAACTGGCAAAAGATTCAATAGACACTGCGCTGTCTAAGTGCCCTGAAAACAGCACAGTACACTTTGTTACCCATTCTCTGGGTGGCATCCTTGTCAGGCAATATTTAAGCACCGGAAAAATCAATAACCTCGGAAAGGTAGTTATGCTCGGGCCGCCAAATAGAGGCAGCCAGGTGGTTGACAAACTGAAAAATCTTCCTGGATTTGCGTGGTTTAATGGCCCTGCCGTTATAGAACTTGGCACAGACAGTATGAGCATCCCGGTGAAGCTCGGGCCTGCGAAGTTTGAGGTTGGGATAATCGCCGGGACCAGAAGTATAAACCCGATATTATCATCCATGCTGCCAGATCCTGATGATGGCAAGGTATCTGTTGAAAATACCAAACTCGCAGATATGGCCGACCACATGACATTACCTGTTTCACACCCCTTCTTAATGAAAAATGATGAGGTGATAAAACAGGTAATTTATTTTTTACAAAATGGAAGGTTCAACAAAAAAGAGTAGGCGCCTTTTACAGGCTCCATGTTATTTCTCGCAATCTGTCTGCTTCAAAAATGGCCTATCATTTTCCGGCTTTGACATCCATTTTTCAAAATAGGCCTTTTATTTGTTCATGACACTGGGATGATTGTCTTTTGCCCATTTGTATGCTTCATCATTTTTCTGGATTAATCTTGCATCTTTTATCCATTTCTGAACTTCTGGATTGACAAAATCTTCTTTTATTTTGTGTGAAAGTGAAAACCTTGACAGATATAATAGAAAAACAAGGTTA
>CAYWRH010000210.1:0-4615 GCA_964460435.1 uncultured Desulfatiglans sp. | reverse complement strand
CAAAAGGGGACAGACCCTTGAAAATGTCATTTGATGATCAACTAAAAGCTTTAATTAAACCTAGAAATCCATGTCCTCTGGACATGGTCAGAGTTCAAAGGCTTTGCCATTTGAACGACTCATTGCTACTCCATAACACTGAGTTGTCCTACCAACATCATTGAAAGAAGAAAACAATGAGGCAATTTAGGAATTATCACACGCATGTTCAACAAATATAAGGAGTTGAAGCAAAAGCCATATTGGGAAAACCATTATTGGACCGAAGGCTACTGTGTTGATACAGTAGCCTTAGATTCGGAAATGGTGATAAAGTATGTAAAGTATCAAGAAGTACAAGAGCGGAAGAAAGAGCAACAACTGAAATTATTTTAAAATGATGTTTAGGGCAACTAACAATCCTTGCCCCCTTGGGGAGCAAGGCAAACTTATCCCCTTTTAGGGGTTAACCCAATACCACCCCCTCTGGGGGTGGATTCTTTATTTAAATTCAATTGGTTTCAGTTTGCATCGATTATACTTGTGTAACTCTCATGTAAGGCTTGTAAAATGGGGAGTTTCTTAAAAAGAGTCACACTCAAAATCTGTAAAATTGTATAGAGACTGAGCTCTATTTTTGGTTTCTTTTTCATGATCGCAACAAGGACATATACTGATATTGCAATCCAAAATTGGGTTTTACCACATTCTCCTATATTCCATAAAATGCCCTTATTCGCAGATGCTGTTTGGCCCATTAAAATAATAATTCCACTTGCTACCGAAATCGAAATAGGGTACTCGGTCGCCTTATACCTTTTTTAAGATATTGCTGTATATCGTGTTCTTTGTAGAATAATTTTCTATCGAGCAATAGACCTGATAAGACTTTGACCGTTTATTTTAATTTATTGCTCGAATAGGTGGAATCGTCAAATAATGGATTAGTCAATTGGTTAATTGGTCAAATGACTAATTTGTTAAATGGTGAAATTAGGGCTCAGAAACACATGGAAGTTAGTCTTTATGAGTAAAAAGACATCTGAAAAGTGGAAAAGGTTAAACAGTAGATTGCAGATCAGGATTTACACAAATCGATTTTTTCTAAATAATGTATAAGATATTATAACCCTTAGTTCATAAAGGTTTGCTTAAGATATGTACTAGCGATCGAAAAAGCAGGAGATCAATGCTTATTGCCTTTTATTCCAAAAAAGAGAATATTTTTTGATTGATTCCAGTATCTCCCGATTTTCCTCGTCGCTGTAGATATTTTCAATGTACTCCATAAATATGGCTGCAAGAACTGCGAGAAATAAGCCTATGCAAGTTGCCAGCGCAATCATTATGGTCCTCTTGGGTTTTGCCTTCCTTTCAGGGGGTACGGCCCTGTCAAGGACCTGTATTATGGTCGCGTCCCTTGCCTCGTCCACGCGGGCTATCTCGTATTGTTTCATCATCAGTTCATAGAGTGATTCCTGGTACTTAAGCTCCCTCAGTTTTCTTATGTAGTCTGTGCCTATCTCCGGGATACTTCCGGCCGGTACAATAGTTTCCGGGCTTTTCCCGCTCTTTGCCTCAAGCTTCTGAAGTTGTTCCTTCATGCCCTTTAATGCCTCTTCCGTTTTCTGGAGGTCAGGGTTCTTAGGTTCCGTATAGCTCCTCATGACCTTGATCTCTACTTCTTTGGTTGAGATCTGCGCCCTCATATCTGCGATAGCCTCTATCAAGGCCCTGGCCTGCTCATCCATCTCAACAGCGCCTGTCTTTTCCTGGAAGCCCTTCATGGCCTCTTCAGCCTTTACAAGGTTATCCCTGGCCCTGGTGACCTGCTCCTCGAAAAAGAGCCTTGTCTTTGAGGCCTCTGTTACGGCAAAGGTCTGTGTCATGTCTTTAAGTTTTTCTATAAAGGCATTGGCCATGTCCGCTGCCCTTTTAGGGTCCTTGTCCTCCACAGATACGGAGATTATCTCGTCTTTTCCGCTAGTGACAGTGACTAAATCGGAAAGTTTTTTCCTTGCATTTTGCTTGTATTCAGTCTCGTATGCCTCCATGAGCGCGAACCTGTCGATAATATAATCATAGACGGTCCTGCTTTTTAGCATGCCCACGTACACATCATTGGCAGAGCTCAGCCCCAGGGAACTGCTGATAAGACCTGATGAGCCGCCAAGCTGGCTTAACACCTGAGAGGAGATGCTCGAACTCGACTGCTGGGGCGGCAGTATGGTGGTTTCTGCCCTGTATATGGGTGTCATAATTAGACTTATTATGGCTGTTGCGATAGCGCAGGTAATGGTTACGCCTATGATCATCCTTTTCCGCTTAAGAATAGCAAGGATATATGTGAGAAGGTCTGTCTCTTCATCATCTATTTCAATATTTTTATTATCTTGCATATTGACTCCTGAATCGGCCACATCTTTGAAATCATGCGGCCCATTTGATGTTGCAGATGTGTTTTTGCTTACAGCTCCGCCCCTTGAATTACATACTAAATGTAAATGGTGGTCAGGCCAGCAAGCTCTTAATTGTACAAATGGGTAGTAGAAAAACAGGGAGAAAACAGTCTGGTAATATTTGAATAGAAATTATCCAACCACTAATGGCGCTACTACACCACTTAGCCAGACAAATAATCCTCTACTGCCTACGCTAAAAGGCAGTTATCAGGACACCCGATGTAACCGCTACCTGATACAGTATCTGTGTGATGTCCTTCGCCTCTTTCAACCATGCGACCTTTTCAATTTTTTCCGGTATAACGATAGTGTCTCCCGATTCCAGGTCGGAGTAGTATCGTGATATACCCCATCCCGGTTTCATTGTAGAGCCGTCAGCCTTAATTATATAGACATTCTTTTTATTGGCATAGTCGGTATAGCCGCCTGAAAGGTCTATGTACTCGGAGATGTCTTTGTCCCTGTCGTAAATGAACGATGCCTGGTTATACACGGAACCCACTGTGTATATCATCATGGGATCTTCCGGGATGTGTATTAAGTCGCCGTCTTCAAGTAATATATCATTTACAGTACCCTTGAGACTGTCTAGCGGAAGCAGTTTTACAACGACCCTGCCCTTTGCCTTCACGGCCTTCAATGTATTGATGAACCTGTTTTTCTGTTCCATCTCCGCCTTTTGTATGGTTGCGTCATTGGCGGACAGGGCGGCTGAGATTTCGGATGCCCCTGTTGCCATAAGCTCTCTTTCGAGGCGTTCGGTCATCTCATTGATTATCTCCTGCTGCCGAGCCCTAGCGCTTTCCCGGGTAAATACAGCACCTTTAAGGTAAGCGTCCACTGTGAAGCCGCCTGCACGCTTGATAAGGGAGGAGAGATGCTCTCCCTTTTCAATAGTGTAAACACCTGGAAACCTGACTTCGCCCGATATTGTTACGGTCCTGTACAGCCTCCAGTCCGGTATGGTGCGTATAAAGAGGTAGTCGTTTTCCTTAAGAGTTAGATTGGCATCGGACTTTCCCTGGAGAGCATCCTGCAGATTAAACAGTATCTTCTCTGTTACAGGCCCATTGTTGGTAAGATTTACCCTTGTCAGCTCCGCCTCCTGGTCAAATGCAAAATACTTGAGCCCTCCTGATAGAGAGAGAAGGTCCTTAACAGTCATACCAGGGCTGAAACCGTATTCCCCATCCCTCTGTACCGCCCCGAAAATCCGTACTAACCTTTTGTCCGAAAAAACGGGAAAGACCTTTATAACATCGCCAGCCTTGATCTTGATATCTCCTGCACCGGCAGCATCCGACTCAAAGACCTTCCGGCTGGAGTTGTCCACAATCCTTTCTATCTGGAGCCTTCCCTTAAAGGCGATATCGCTGAAGCCCCCCGCTATATCGATCAGATCCAAAGCGTTCATTTCATCCTTTATCTCGTATATGGCGGGATTTTTAATACTGCCCGAAATGGAGGCTTGCCCTCCTGATGGCCCTATGAATATGACATCTTCAGGCATAAGTCGTATGTCCTTTGTCTTGTCACCCTTAAGGAGAAAATCGTACATATCAAAATGGATGATGGTCTTGTTGTTTCTCTTGACCTGTATATCCCTCATGGTCCCGGTCTTTGACGGGCCACCAGTAGCAAAGAGTGCATTTACAAGGGTCGATATAGATGAGATGGTATAGGCCCCCGGATTTTTTGCGTTTCCGACAACATAGATCTGTATGGTCCTTAGCGTGCCCATGCTGACGTTCATTTCAAAGCCGGAGTAGTACAGTGAAAACTCCTTATTAAGCAGCCCTTTTATTTGCTCAAAGGTCAGACCTGTCACACCCAGGATGCCAACCTTGGGCAGGGATATGTTTCCGTCCTTGTCCACAACAACATTCCATGACCCCTCAACCTTTCCCCAGACAGTTACTCTGATTTCATCACCCGGGCCCACGACATAGTCAGGGCCTACAGGAACATTTTCAGATGGGACAAAGGCTGAAGGAGACTTTTCGAATAGGTTATAGCCGAACTGTGCGATGCCAGTTCCTGTTATTCCTGAGACATACTGCTCTATGAGGGAGTCTACCACAGGTTGTTTCATATCTGCGGGTGCTGCGTCGACCGTTTGTTTTATAGGGGAGTCTGCCGCAGGCTGTGTCTCAATGACGGATGCTGCGCCACCC
>CAYWRH010000209.1:0-4668 GCA_964460435.1 uncultured Desulfatiglans sp. | reverse complement strand
CTTTCTTTTCGGTAGGATTTATTCGATTTTACGATAGTACTGTGGTAAAGAACACTGCATCCATTCATGAAGTTTCTTTTGTTCACCGATTTTGGCAGCCTGACCGCCTCCGCGGCCGTACCTTGTATTTATATCATCCCCTGCTTTTCCTGAGACAGTGTGGTGTATAAAAATAAACTTCCACTTTGCATTTGATTCTGAAAGCTGCTTATAGAGCCATGCTTTCTGTTTATCACCAAGGGTCCAGTCATCACCTCTTCCGACTTTTGAGCCGTGAATATGTTCTATTGTTATGTATCCGGTTACTGTTAATGAAAGGAATATTGCGTTACCCCAGGTAAACCCGAAATAATCGCCATATTCACCTCCGCCTTCAGGATAGGTATCAGGCAAAGGATTCGGCATCCATGCCATGCGAGCATTTCTTGCCCATGCCCGTTGTTCCAGTGGGTGCCATCCATTTTCACCTTCCCAGTTGCCTATTAAGGTATATAGAGGCACGGATGAGGGAAGGTCGCCCAAGCCCTGTTTAAGAAGATAGTATAGTGCCGGGCCAAACCGTTCTTCGGTCATTGGCCCGCCATGTGAGGTAAATGTATGTATATTGTCACCAAGCATCATCAGAAAGCTGGGCCTTCTTGCGAGGATAGATTTAGAGATATCAGATAAAATCTGAATACGCCGGGGTTCATTGATGGTGATATGTGAATCAGAAAGCATGGCAAATGAAAATGGCACATTTCCTGTTTTTTGTGTACTGAATGACCCGCCTGCCACAGGTTTAAATTCATCAGAGCTGTTCAATCTGGCCTGAAACTGATATTTATATGAGGTTCCTGGTTTCAGATGGTTTAATGTAATGTTAACCGGGGTATAGGGATTAACAGTAAAGGACTCTGTCTTGATCCATGCAATATCACCATTTTCTGCCTCCATGTATCTCACAAAACCTTCGCAAGGTTTATCACCCCCAACAATATTTACTGTAATGGAAGAAATTGCTGGTTTAACAAGGCAGGGTGGTGTCAGGATGAGTTGTTTATTGCGAAAGAGCTGATCATCTTCATCCCCGTGAACTTTATATAATAGGGGTAATATTGCTGTTCCGGCCCCGGCAGCAGCAATCTGCCTGATAAATCTCCTTCTTGTTAGATATCTCATAGAAATCATCCGGATTTTAAGAGTGTCCATCAAAAAATAAGATTTTCTGGATGGACACTGAATAATATTGTAGAGACAAGGCATGCCCTGTCTCTACATAATAATGGTGTATAAAATTCACTTGCGAAAAGAAAAGTTACTGCAGTTAATAAGCGATTATTTAAAGGTTTCTTCCCAATTCTTTGCTCCTTCCTGTGTGGCGCCTTCAAGTTTTACCCTTGGTTTCCAGGCATCTTTAATATCCGCTGCGATCTGCCCCTTTGGCTTCAAGTCTCTTCCCCTGAGTCCCGGATAATCAGCTCCGTACCTGTGCGCTTTAAAAACCCCGTTGCTGGCCTGGAACCCAAGATCATCAATCCAGTTTTTAGGACCCGCACTTGTATCAGGATTTATATATTCCCATACAACTTCACCCTCTTTTGTAACCTCAAACAGATGACCGTGGTTTCCTGAGCAGATAAAGGTATTGCCATTCGGGAGTCTCTGAGCGCCGGATATATGGTGGGAAGTAAAGCTGTTTTCACTTTTTGATTTATATTCCCACACGATCTCACCGGTCTTGGGGTTCATTTCAATAATGGATGAATAGGTGACTGGCGGACGTGCCCATCCGTTGTTAAATATCAGTATATTTCCTGCTCCCGGAAGCCCCTCTTTTATCCAGTGTGCATCATGGGGCCCAAACAGGATTTGATCTCCGGGTGTAGTAAAGGTCGGCGGATCACCTGCGCCATAGGCACTGGGATTACCCCACCGGTAAACAATATCGCCTGTTTTATGATCAATTATGTAAAGCTCGCCAAATTCCCTTGAGTCGACAAGTATCTGGTCGGTTACAGGGTCATAGTCAATATCATTAATGTGGAGCCAGTCAGGATTGGCCATCCGGTATTTAGGGAGTACATTTGTGATGTAATTTACATCAAGGTGATTTTTTGAATTCATGCCCCTGTGTTCCCATCCGCTCCATTTCCAGACAACCTTTCCCTTGGGGTCTATTTCGTAGATCACATCATCGGCTACCCCTCTTTCAGTGGTTTGTTTGGAATTTCTTCCTCCAGCAATGGCATTTTCCAGGCTTACATTTTCCCAGGCGTTTGTCAGAGTGTTTCCATTTGGAAGCCTTACAAAGTCATGATGCAATGACCCTTCATTCGGGCCCGGGATATATTCCCATACAACATTGCCCTCCCAGTCGAGCTCTTTTAATCCCTTTACTCCACCGCCGAAGTTTAGACCTTTATTAGGGTTCGGATTGGGTTTTGGGGCTACCTTGGGGTCTCCCTCTTTTGGCATTGGTGGCCGTTTATCACGGGTATTTCCTAGAATATGGCCATTTTCCAGTAAAATATAATGCATACCCGGAGGATCATCCTTGTGTACCCAGACATGTACCACATTACCAAGCATATCTATAAGATAGGTTTTGTCAGAATACATCGGGCTGAAAAGAGTGTATCCTTCATATGCCTTGGCAGCATTATACTGGATAAGCTGTGAAGGACCACTGTGTGATTCATATGCCTGACTGGAATTGAAACAGACTACGACAAACAGAAGACTCACGATAAAGATAATCCTTGTTCTCATGCTTTACTCCTTTATTATTTTTTCAGAATATGTATTCTTTTTTTATTTCTAATGCAAGGCTTTCTTGCGAAATATATATAAGATTTTCTTCTTGTTTTAACCGGGGAACACTGATTAAATATGAATTCAATTTTACCAGACTTACTATTGGGACACGTAACAGCAAAGCAGGGCATGTCATGGATATGTATCCTGACTTTTTATAATGTATAAAGGAGGATTCTTAAATGGGTAACAGGCTTTCACGACGTGAGGTTTTGGGTCTTGGACTTGGTGCTGCGGCACTTGGGGCATACAGCCTTGCAGGCGCTGCAACAGGTAGTGATGTGGTTCAGAATAAAAATATTGATCAGCCGGTTGATACAGCAGGGATAAATAAAAGGGATGCAGAGGATCTCGAGCGGGTATTGATACTGCGCACATCACCTGTAGCAGTGAAGATGGTGTCAAAGGAAGAGGAGATACCAAAAGATGCAGTCAGGCCAAAAAGAGACCGCGGATATCACCTTACCCAGTGTCAGGCTGTCTCCATGTCAAGGAGAGATAAAGTCACTTTAGCCATGCTTAAGGAGGATAACTGGTGCCCCACTGCTGTTATGGCATATGGTCTGGTAGAAAAGCCTGCATCGGTTAATCAGTGGTCTCACCCATATGACAGCTTTGAATATGGCAAATATATCGGTATTGTCACAGCGCCTTTAAGCAAAGCTGACTTTGTGCCGGATGTTGTGCTCATTTATGCCAAACCCGCTCAACTGCGGGGTCTGCTCTTATCCATGAAGGTAGCGGATGTGCCTGAGGTCAGGCATCATTTTTTCCCGCCATCATGCGGGTGGTCTGTTGTAAACCCGATAAAGGAGGGAAAATATTATGTGGTACTTCCAGACCCCGGTGAATACCAGCGCGCCCTTACAGAGGAGGGTGACCTGATTTTTTCTGTTCCGAAAATAAAAATGGCTGAGATGATGGCCGGTTTAAGGAAGAATGAACATGGCCCATTCTCATACCGTGATCATCAGATGTTCATGGAAACCGATTTCCCTCTCCCTGATTTTTATAAAGAGATGTTTAAAAAATGGGGTATGGATACTGAATAATCTGCCAGTATAGTCTTAATTATTTTCAGTAACCTCTTGCATAGATGGAAATTTACCGGTAAAAGAGGGTATAAACCTACAAAACATACCTTTTGAAAGGAGAAAAACATGAGTTTCAAAAAAGAGAATGAAGTCGATGAGGGCAGAAGAGATTTTTTCAAGGGAGTAACAGCAGGGGCTGCCGGCGCTGCAATAGCGAGCGCCCTGATTCAACTTGGCGCCCCGGTAATAGCCGAAGCTCAGGAGGCAAAGAAGAAGGATTCTCCATTCTTCAGAAATCCTCCACCCTGGCCAAAGGGCACAAATGGCACCAAATATGACCATCTGTTCAGCACAAAGCTCAGGGAGAATTCCATTACTGATGTAGTGGCCGGCCCACAGGCATATTTCAGGGGTGACAGTGATCTCCCAGGCGCAAAAATCAACATGGGATGGCAGATGTTCACAAAGCCCTACAGGCTTGAACTTGAGTCCCATCACCATGACACAGATGAATACCTCTTTTTCCTTGGCGCAGAACTTCCTGACCTTGTTGGCTCATTTGATGGAGAGATTGAGTACTTTATGGGTCCGGAGTATGAAAGACACATCATCACAAAGGCAACTGTTCTCTATATCCCTGCCGGCCTGGAGCATAACCCCTGCGATATCAAGAGGCTGACCAAGCCCATGATGTTCAGTGCTCTGCAACTGGCCCCCTATTTTAACGGGAAATACCAGACAATGGGTTATATGGAGATGAAAGGTATGCCGAAAATAGACTAAATCTTAATCTGATTAATACATATCAATAGCAAAAATAACCCGCCGGCTAAAACCG
>CAYWRH010000208.1:0-4685 GCA_964460435.1 uncultured Desulfatiglans sp. | reverse complement strand
CTTTTCGGTAAGATTTATTCGATTTTACGATAGTACTGTGGTAAAGGACACTTAACATAGGCCTTGCCAATAATGACATTATCTATATACCTGATTCAACTGATGCATCTGTCTTTGTAATGGGTGAGGTAAAAAATCCCGGCTCCTACCCTATCCAGACCTATGGCATGTCATTTCTTGATGCGATCAATCTGGCTGGTGGGCCAACTGAAAATGCCAATAAAACAAAAATACGCCTTATACGCGATATGAGAGAGCAAAAAAACCCGATTATCATAAATCTTGATGAGTTTTTAAAAGAAGGAGATTATTCACAAAACCAGGTACTTCAGGATAACGATATTATTTATGTGCCTAAAAAGGGGATAGCTTCATTTAATTATTATCTGAGGCAGATAGATCCTTTCCTCAGGACATTTATTACTGCAAATCTGGTGCAGGATGAGATTTCGGATTAATGAAAACAGTCTGATAATCCGATTTAACTGATGGAATAAAAAAGATTTTTTATAAACAGATATGACACAACAGGATATTATAATAAAGCCGAAAAAACCTTTTGACCCCGTGGCCACCATTATTCGGCACTGGCTCAAAATAGTTGTATTTGGCGGAAGCCTGTTTGTGTTGTTAGCTCCTATTGCCTTTATTTTTAACAATTCATATTATCAGGTTAGCGGTAAACTTGTGGTATTGCCTGAATCTGAATCAGTGATTTCCCGCACTGATGAAAGATCTGTTGCAGGTTACTATAATCAATTCATTAATACTCAGCTGGACCTTATACAAAGCCCTAAAATACTTGAGAAGGCTATCGAAAAGCTGCCTCCTGATATTAAAAAGCATTATTTACCGGACAATATGACGCTCTCCTTTGCAGCAAGGTTGCTTGGAAGTGATTTGAAAGTTGAGCAGCCCCGTGGAACGCATTTCATAGATGTAACTCTTTTAAGAGATAATGATAAGGGCATGGTTGAAATGGTCAATGCCATCATGGAGGTATATATTGAGGAGTACCAGAAAGAGGAGGAGGGAAAAGATTTCAGACGTCTCTCATTTTTACAGAATGAGAAAAAAAGTCTTAGCTCTGAAATAGAAAAAAAGACTATCGAATTAAAAAAAATCTCAGAACAGATTGCATCAAGTGTATTTGCAGGCAGTAATGATGATGCTGCCCAATTCCAGATCTCCTATGAAAAGGCCTATAGAGACAGAGTGGAAAAGGAAAAAAAACTTGAAGCAATAACGGCGGAAGCTGAGACATTAAAAAAGTTATCATTGGATGCCCAAATTGAGGAGATAGTTGTTCAGAACTCGGTTGTTTCAAAGCTCGATATCCTTGCCCAGGAATCTTTACACAAACTAAGGGATTCGCAGGTTGGTCTCTCAGATAATAACCCCGGCAAACATCAGGTTGAGGCAAGAATAAAAGATATAAAAAAATACACAGAAGAACAGAAAGATATCATCAAGGAAGACACCAAGAAATTTTTATATAAAAAGAGAGAGGCAGAACTCAAGGAAAAGATCATTCATGCTGAAACAGAACTTAATGCGGCAAAAATGATTGAGGATGAATTACTTAAAGAGCGTGATCTTCTGCTTAAAAAAAGAGCGGAAATAACAACAAAGGAATTGACTCGTAAACAGATAGAGACCAGCCTGGAACAGATGAAAATTCAGCTCAATAAGGTGGATAGCAGGATATATGTATTAAAACTGGAATCAAAGGCCCCCGGGAAAATCAGGCTAGAAAGAATGGCGGATATACAGGGGATGGTTTCCGGTAATAACCTTAAAAAACTTATTATTTTGATTTTCATGTTTTCATTTGGATTCATTACCGCCGGGTGTGTCCTTTTTGATCTACTTGATGACAGGATCCGCAATGAAAAAGATATCCTGAATAGCCTTGGCACACTTCCTCACAGGCCAATTGATGATTACCTTCAGGTAGGTATGAAAGGCATTCCATTCTCACGGGTGTTGATGGATGATCCCACTAACAAGGTGGCCCAGTCCATTCACAGTCTTGCTATAAAATTTGATAAAGAGCGTAGAAATCATGAGGCGAAAATCGCTGTATTCACAGGTGTTGATGCTCAAAGCGGTGTAACTGAAATACTGCTCAATACCGCCTATGCCATGTCTAAACTATGCTCAAAAATCCTTGTAATTGAAACCAATTTTGCAAATCCTTCCCTGAAAAAGCTTGTCAATATCAAGAGAGAGAAAAAGGGTCTTTTAGACTATATAAATGGACATACAGCGCTGGCAGAGTGCATATCACATGATAAAGAAAGAGGGATAGACATATTGCTTGCAGGGCATCTTCCGAGCGATGATGAACTGGTGAATCTTGACAGATCAAAGATATCAAGGGTTATAAAACAGGTTAAAGAAAAGTATGACTTTATCCTGATTGATACAATGCCGATGCTGATAAGCGACCTTGCTGAATTTCTTATAGTACAGGCTGATATAATCCCATTAATTATACAGGCGGATCGAAGTTATTATCAATATACATATATGGCTGGACAAACACTCTTAAAACTGGAAGTGCCAGCAATTGCAGCAGTATTAAACCTTGGAGCGCCCAGATACAATACTAAATTTCAGGAGACCATTGTAAGGTTAATACAGCCTTTTCAGGAATTGGTCAGAAATACATTTCTTAAAACAATGCACCCCGAACAGGATGAACCCTATCCTCTATTCAGGATGTCCTGGCAGTCTGTTAATACTATAGGCACCTCTTTTAAACTTTCTTTTAAAAGAATATTTAAATTTATAAACCCGCGAATAATAATCAATGTATGCAAATCAATTTTTGTACTGTTCCTCTTTGTGCAGGTGACCTTACTGATATCGTATGTAGCATCTACAGCAAAGGTTGAGACAGACATTGCAAAAAAGGCCAGGAAAAATGAGCAATTTTCGCAAAATGGTGAGACACTTGAAAAACTCAACGAGCGTTGGATCCTGAAACAGGATCAGACCTTATATACAATACAACTAATGGTGTCATCTCAAAAGATTGATCTGCCGGCCTTTGCTAATGCTCATTCGCTTTCGGACGATGATATAGTTATCTATAAAAATCGGTATAAAGGCAAAGAACGATACTCAGTTATATATGGACTGTATCCGAGCTACCGTTCAGCAAATGAAGCCATGGCTGCATTACCTAATACAGTACTCAAGACCTCGAGAGTGAGGAGTATCAAGATAATCCAGCAGCAAATAAAGAACCTGAGAGAAAAAAGCTGATGAACATACTTGTTCCCATAATGATGTTTGGCTGGATACCGATTGTTATCAGCCTTTTTTCAAAATTACCACCCAGACGTGCTGTAATAACATCATTCCTTTTTGCATGGATGTTCCTTCCGATGGCTGAGTATCCAATTCCTGGACTGCCTGATTACACTAAAATGTCTGCCACCTGCTGGGGGGTATTAATAGCAGCTTTAATATTTGATTCCAATAGCGTGTTTTCTTTCAGATTTAAAATTATCGACATCCCCATTGTTGTTTGGTGTATATGCCCTGCCCTCTCTTCACTTTCAAATGGTCTTGGTTTGTATGATGGTATCTCAGAATCCCTGGCCCAGACGGTCACATGGGGGTTTCCATATTTCATTGGGAGAATCTATTTTGATGATCTTGAAAGTCTTAAAGAATTTGCTTTTGGTATATTTATAGGCGGCATTATTTACATGCCATTATGCTGGTTTGAGATCAGGTTCAGCCCGCAATTACATAGAATCTTCTATGGATACCATCAACGTGCATTTGTGCAGACTATTAGGTATGGCGGGTTCAGACCAATGGTTTTTATGGAACATGGGCTGATGGTCGGTATATGGATGATAAGTTCCACTCTGATAGGTCTATGGGTATGGGTAACCGGTATAGTTAAAAAGTTCAGAGGAATACCGGTATCCATTTTGGTTATCATGCTGCTGATAACTACAATTCTATGTAAATCAACCGGTGCTATTGCCCTCTTTATTCTGGGAACAGGTATTCTCCTCATAACAAAAAAGATAAAAATGAATATCATGCTCATATGCCTTATTCTATTGCCGGTTCTTTATGTGTCAACAAGGGCGACAGGTTTCTGGAATGCGGAGAACTTCACCATGTTTGTTTACGAGCATGACAAGGAAAGAGCTCAGTCACTGTGGACAAGAATTGACAATGAAAACATGCTTATCGAAAAGGCTATTGAAAATAAAATCTTTGGCTGGGGTGGATGGGGCAGATCAAGAGTCTATGATGAGGAAGGTCAGGATATAACTATTACCGATGGTCTCTGGATTATTGTATTTGGGAAAAATGGCATGGTTGGGCTTGCAGCTCTAATGTCATCTATTCTAATGCCAATAATTGTAGTTATGAAATTATACACTCCTCTTGAGTTGTTTCATAAAAAAGTAATTCCAGTTACAATACTTTCAGTTCTGCTGGGTCTATATATGATTGACAGCCTGCTTAATGCAATGGTCAACCCTATTTTTATGGTCGCAGCAGGAGGAATCACTGGACTTGCAAGAGAATCTATAGAGATAAAAGATCATCAGGAAATAACTCTTATAGAGACTGCTGGTAAAATGATTTATCAGCCAAGATTTTTATAATTATTTATAGGCATAAAATGTCGGGAAAATATCTTTTTT
>CAYWRH010000207.1:0-4706 GCA_964460435.1 uncultured Desulfatiglans sp. | reverse complement strand
CTTTTCGGTAAGATTTATTCGATTTTACGATAGTACTGTGGTAAAGGACATTTAAATACATTAAAACCTGTTTTCAAGAAGTATTCTCCTGAAATTATAGTTCACGGTGCAGGGATTGCTCATCAAAAGATTGGAGCTATTAATTTTGCAACTTATTTGAAGGTTAATAGCGAGGCTACAGAAAATCTGGCCAGGGCTGCTGCTTTGGCGAACCCGGATTTACATTTTATTTTTCTTTCAACAATATCAGTTTATGGTGAAAATCAGACTGTTCAACCGGTTGCAGAGGATGCTGAGTGTTCGCCCTCAAGTGATTATGCCTTGAGTAAGTTTAATGCTACAAAACGGCTCATTAGGTTATATGAAGAAGGACTACTCAGAAAACTTACAATCCTTCGTCTTGCCCCAGTATATGATCGTGAATGGCGTCTTAACCTTGAAAAGAGGGTTTTTGCTCCGAATAAAATTGCCTATCTAAAATTCGGTAAAGGTAATCAGAAAATGTCTGCCCTAGCCAGACCTAATCTTGTGGAGTTCATAGAACATGTTATAAAAACAGCAACACCAGCCAAAGGATTAGAGATAATAAATGTATGTGATCTCAAACCATATTCGTTTAAAGAGATCCTTGATACATTTAAAAATTCAGGCATATTTTCTATTAGGCCGACCTTGACTATCCCTTTACCGGTTGTTTGGGGTGTAACCCGGACTGCCGGAATAATATTAAGAAATAAAAAAGGCTGGCTTCATTCTTGTTATGACAAACTTGCCTCAGACCTTGTTTTTGACAACTCAAAAATGCTTCAAACAGGTTTTATCCCCAGACATAGCCTGAGCACAATCTTCTCATAAAGATTAATTATAAAATGTCAATATCAGCAATCCTTTTTATATCAAGCTTTCTGTTAGGAACTATTGGGGCACTGTTGTTAATAAGGTTCGCATTCAAGTGGGGGCTTTTAGATAATCCAAACAATCGCAGTTCCCATGATAGACCTATACCAAATGGCGGAGGGATTGGGATTCTGGCAGCCTTTATTTTAGCATCCTTGATCCTGAATATTTCTTTAGCCTTATGGATACCCGCTGTATTTCTTTCATTGCTAAGCCTTTGTGATGACAGATTTCATCTTTCTCCTAAACTGCGTTTGCCATTTCAATTTGTTGCAGCCATAATTTTTGTCCTGCTTTCAGCTTTCAGCTCTCAGCCACCTCTTTCCTCTTTCCTCTTTTCGCTTTTTTTTATTTTCTTCATCGTTGCGACTGCCAACTGGTATAACTTTATGGACGGGATAAACGGCATTGCCGGAATAACTGGGATTGTGGGCTTTGGTCTTCTCGTAGCATTTAATATCCTTAATAATGGTGACAGCCGTTTTTCTGTCCTATCAGTATGCATTGCGTTGTCCTGCCTTGGGTTCCTCCCATTTAATATGCCAAAGGCAAAGATTTTTATGGGTGATGTAGGAAGTATCCTGCTTGGTTTTGTATTTGCCTCAATTGTTGTCATACTCTCAAAGAATTTTTTAGATTTTACATGTCTTGCCTCTTTTCTTTTCCCGTTTTATGCAGATGAATTTGTAACCATGGCCATTCGCATCAATGACGGTGAAAATCTATTAAAACCGCACCGGAGGCATTTCTATCAGGTACTCGCAAATGAGTCTGGTATTGCCCATTGGAAGATATCATTGGGGTATGGTGTCTTACAGCTCTCTGTTGGATGTGCGATATTATCTGTAAGACCCTTTGGGATTTATGCTGTTTTATCTATGCTGATTATTTTATTTATAGGATTTATCTGTGTCAATTATGTCGTAAGAAGAAGGATAGAGGAAAAGAACATGTCATAAATTGGAGGTTCCTAAAAAAGTAAATACCTGAATTTTGCACATAACTCATTTGTCCGAATAAAATGCTGTAAAAAATAATTTCGGCAATTTTCTTGGCTGAGTCAGTGATGTCCGGTTAGATAGTGTGTCACAGGCAGCGAAGAAGTGAATATAAACGGGCTGTTTGAAAGTGCATGGTAATGAGGCAGTGGAAGTAAGGCAGGAGACAGTAGAGTAAGGAGCATGGGATGGGTTCCATGCTCCTTTTATGGGTTGGGGAGTTACTTATCCACGTTATCCTTCATGCGGTAGCTTTGGCCTTCTATGATGACAGTCTCTGCATGATGCAGGAGCCTGTCAAGGATAGCAGAGGTAAGGGTGCTGTCATTGTTGAAGATACCGGGCCATTCTTTGTAAGGCCTCGCCAGAAAGAAACATATTCCGGATGGAGCTTTAAGCCTCAGTAAATTTTATATAACCCTTCTAAAAAGAACCTCTATACTTATTTATGCCTATCACCATATCCCTTATTGCATTAACAATCAAATCAGGTTCATCCTTCTGTATATTATGCCCGGTTTTACCTGCTATTATATGTTTTGCTGAATCTGCTTCATCAGCCAGTTCCTTCTGCAACACATCCCACATCCTTTCTCTTTCTATATCTTCGCCTGATTTTTTACCGTGGGAAATCACCACCACCGGCACATGAGGCATAGGGCCTGCTGCCCTTATCTGTTTTCCTGTTTCAGACATACCCTCCATCTCTCTCTTAATAACTCCGGGTGATATACTGATAAGCATTCTAACCCACCATGGATAAAATTTGGGGTCGCACTCCTTTTGCGGCAGGTATTCCTTGCATCTTTCTATCTGTTCAGGGTGCATTGAGTCAACAAGAACAACCCCTGCGGTTTCAAGAGGATAATGCCTTGCATAGAGCGAGACATAGAGTCCGCCGAGGGAATGGCCTACCAGTATATAAGGGGGCTTTATATCTGCTTTTGCAAGTATCTCATGGAGTTCTGTGATAATTTCTGCACCTGTACGGGGTTTGCTGTCATCAGCAGCATGGAAAGCCATTGTGCCTATTGTAACAGCAGTTGATACGCCGGGCACAACTACATCAAGAGCGGTTTCTAATGCCTCCTTTGCCACCTCACCCTTTACGGTTTTCTTTAAAGAGCCGGCGGGTTTTCCGCTTTCTCCGTATCCGCTTCGGTCATAGACCAAGGCAGTTGTGAATTCTGATACACTGTCAAAAACCGGCTGCCAGGTATCCATCTCTCCTCCCAGTCCGGTAACAAATATTACGGGTGGATTTCCTGCACCTTTAACAGCGTATTCAAATCTTAAATCACCCAGCACAACATCCTTTTTTCCATGAATAGTTGCGCAGCCTGTTAAAAAAAGGGAGATCATTAATATAATGGTCTGTTTCATCCTGTTAATAGAAAGTGCGGCACAGTCCGGTCTATGCTCTGGTTTTAGTAGAAGTTTCATGTTCATTTCCTCCTCTTTGTATGAATCAATAACGAGATGTTTCTTTATTTTTTCAGGAAATAATAGGTTTTTAATATTAACCTGTCGTCCTTCCCTATAGGAAATGACCTCTTTTTTTTAAAAAATACATTTTTTGTATGATAACAGCAATAAAGAGGGGAATAACCCAGACGGTCAATTTAAAACATTATCACCTGCTGTTGGATACTGCTCCTTGAATCTTGACGGGGTAACACCTGTATGTTTTTTAAAGGCATTGTAAAATGCCGATTTTGAACTGAACCCTGATTCCATCCCTATGCCCAGAACAGAAAACCTGTTCACAAGTGGTGAAACAAGAAGCCTTTTGGCCTCCTCAACACGGTATTCATTTACAAACTCAAAAAAGCTCCTGCCCAATTTTTCATTTATCACCTGTGAAAGGTGGTTTGGTGATATGGAAAGTCTATTTGCAAGCCCGGTCAGGGTAAGTCCTGTTTCAAGAAAAGGCTTTTCATTTTCCATCATTACAGAAAGTCTCTCAAGGATCTGTCTTGCCTGCTCATCTGTAAGGGATGATTTCTGATATTTCTTCCCCTTTCCGTTTTCTGTTTTCTGTGATGATTCATTATTTTCAGTGTATTTACTGTCATCATCTTTTTTCTCTCCGCCTTTTTCCCCTGCATCAGTAGCCCTGAATACAGTAAATATTTCGGGGTGAGATAATCCCTTGATCCCCATAGCATATATTATAATGGCCAGCGCCAGATGGATGAAAAATTCAGCCTTGTCAAAAAGGCCGAAGAGACCGGAAAACATATATGTAAACAGGTAGATAACGAACATGATAAAAAAGATTATCAGCAGATTGCGCAGCCATGAAAGGCATATGGTCTCCACATCCGAAAAATTTTCTCTTATCCTTTTCGCATATCCTGAAAGCATTTTTATTGAAATGCCCCAGTAAACAGCCACCTGGAGTATTATAAGGATCATCACCGGATCTATATGATAGCGGGGGTTGGCGGTTGTTGCATTAATGGATTCAAGCCACAGGGTTGTTTTTACTTCAGGAGCCATTATAAAAAATGGGGTCAGGAAAAAGTAAAGAACTATCATGGGGATAAAGTGGTATAATTCACTGATGCGGAACCCCCTGGCATCCGGCCCGGTGAGTGATTTCACATAGAGGTATATAAGCGGGCCAATGGCTAGATTTGCAGGCCATTCAAGAGCGATCAGGTGGGGGAACAACAGGTAATACCTGGTCTCTGTTAAAAAGCCGTCAATAAGGGTTATTGAGAAGATAAATAAAAGGCATGCGAGCCATTTATCCCTACAACGATACATATGATTTAATCTCTTTTAGGCCAGCAAGTTTTCGTTTAC
>CAYWRH010000206.1:0-4746 GCA_964460435.1 uncultured Desulfatiglans sp. | reverse complement strand
AAAAAAGGAGAGAAAAATGAAAATTAAAAAATTGATTACTTCTGTTATTGCATCTGCTTTTATTTTTACTGGCGCTGCCTCAGCAAGTGAGGTTGATGTTCTGGTAAACAAGCTTGTGGAAAAAAATATCCTAACACAGTCTGATGCTAAGGTTATTCTTGATGAGATGAAAAGGGATGGTGAAAAGAAGGTAAATCCCGAGGCAGGTAAAGAGGGTTTCGAACTTCCAAAATGGATAAAAAACACTGAGGTTAAAGGTGATGTACGTGTACGTTATCAGAGTCAGGATACAGATAATGATGGAAGGGTTTCACGTGAAAGGGGCAGGATAAGGGCAAGGCTCGGGGTTGTTTCAAAACCTAATGATAAATGGGAAGGGGCCATCGGTCTTGCAACCGGTGGATCAGATCCAAGATCTACAAACCAGACACTGGAGAACACATTTCAGACACCTGACATCAGGCTTGATTATGCCTATGCAAAATACAGCCCCAATCAGATTTTAAGCTTTATGGCTGGAAAGATAGCAAACCCTATATGGGGTGCAAAGGATCTTTTGTGGGACACCGATATTTACCCTGACGGACTTGCAGCAACAATTAACTTTAAGGTAAATGATAATTTTGAGATATTTGCCACACCAGCATATTTTCTGCTTGATGAGTACAGCAACTCAAAATCAGATCCAACAATGACCGTGCTGCAATCAGGTATTAAAACGAACATTAACAAAAATATTGAGGTGAAGTTTGCCGCTGCATACTATAATTTTTCTGATATGGAGGGCAATGACTTTTCAGAGTGGTCAAGCAATTCAAATACAAGGATACCCACAACAAGTAACTGGCTTTATGAATATGACGGTATTACACTTGATGGAGAGATTGGGTTCAAGCTGCCTGAAAGAATCAAATATGTGAAAAACCTTACCCTTTTCGGCCAGTATGTTGATTCTGATGCTGAGACAAATAATACAGGCTTTCTATATGGCATAAGCTTTGGCGACAAGAGCATTAAGGAGGCAAAGGACTGGCAGGTAAAGGTCAACTACAGAAAGCTTGAAAAGGATGCATGGGCAGATTTTTTGCCTGACAGCGATTTCTACAGCGGCGCAACCGATGTTAAGGGCATGGAGTATGAATTAAACGTGGGTCTGGCAAAAAATATAACCCTTGGATTTGATTATTATCATGCTAAACCTATATTAGGTAATCATACCAGGAAAGAGGGGCTGTTTCAGGCTGATTTGGTGGTAAAGTACTAATCAACCCATGTTATCTTAATATTTATAACTGGTGGTATCTATGTTTATGGATATCACCAGTCCTATTTTTAGGCTGCCCAACTGACAATACTATCCTTCCACAAAACAAGCCTAACCCTCTTCGACGTTTTACTGTTCCAAAACTATCATAAATTAACATCCCTTATAAAATGAACCAGGAAGAAATCATTCATGCCCCTGCACACCTCACATGCATGTTAAACGAAAGGCTTACCTTATATTGAGATTGGCCCAGGCCGCTTTAACGATCTGATTCAGGTCTGACCATGACTTTGAGTCAATAATGTTGGCAATAATTTCGGCTGAACAGGGATAATTTACAGGGGTTGAGGGAGGGCATTTAAGAAAGAGTTCTACAGCACCCCTATCAAGCCTCTTCATAACATGACCGAGAGAAAGCATTGCAATAGCCTTTGCATTTGAAAGCTGTTCCATCTGTCCTGCAAGGGGTTTTATCAGAATCTTTTTACCAGCAGAAAGGGCCTCGCTCACAAGCTCAAATCCTGCATTGGTAATAACCCCGCTGCATTCCATGAGGTCATTTAGAAAACCATTTCTGGAGAATGGGCAAAGCCGTATATTACCCTTTACAGAGGGACTTTCAAATTTGTGATATACAAAAAAATTATAATCACTAAAAGGTGCTATCAGCTTCAGAATATCCCCCTGTTCCTCAAAGGGCAAATAAACAACTATTTTATTCTCTATCGATGATACATTTTGATTTAACCTTGGAACAACAGGGGGAAGAATGGGTTGATTAAAATGGTGCCAGTGAAGACCAACGGGGTAGTCCGCAGGGGCAAAATTTCTGATTATATAGCGGGAAACAGGGGTGCTTCCCTGCGTAGGGATATTATAGCAAAAGGCATATTGATGGCCGATACCTATTGAGGGGATATGATGTTTTTTTGCTATCCTTGATGTAACCGGCTCAAAATCGGTGATTACAAGATCATATCCAGCAGCATCAAATGAGTTTATATCTGAAAAAAATTCATTGAAGCGGAGATTGAAGATGGTGTCAAGATATCTTATCCTGCCCCTGTAAGTAGAAAAGGTAAGACCTTTGCAGGTATTATATGGCATAAACTCATCCATATCCCATAGCAATGAGGGATCACGGCCGCTTAATATAACAAAGATATTATGGCCTCTTTGCTTAAGGGATCGTACTATCTCCCTGGAACGGCTGATATGACCGTTTCCTGTTGCCTGCACTCCATACAGTATTTTCATTTATATGAAAACGCCCTTAATCATAAGGGATGATACAGCGCTCACAGCGCCCAGAATAAACCCGGCAAGGACATCTGTAGGGTAGTGAACCCCCATATAGATTCTTGAAATGCCTACCAGTATCGCCCATATAAACAGAGGCGCAGCAAGGAGGGGAAAATGGAGTGCAAGAAGAATGGCCATTACCCATGATGCAGCAGTGTGGCCCGATGGAAGGCTGAACCTGTCACTCGGCATGATCCTGTTTTTGATCTTTTTATTTACTTCATATGGGCGAAACCTCTTTACACATCTTTTTATGATCTTGTAAGCTGGAAGCTCTATTGAAAAGGCAATTAAAGCAGAGATGAGAAAAGAGTAAGCGCCAACAGGATCAATTATAAAAAATATAACCGGAATCAGGGGATAATAGTACCCGTTTGCACTGTGTGACACCCATGGAAGGATAGAAGAGAATAGACTTTTTTCATCCAGATTAAATATTAGATCCAGATAAACCTTATCTATATAATTGTCATTCTGTAACAAACCCATAATTAACCCCTTTATATTTTCGTAACCATTATCGTTACAAAAAATTAGGGGATTATTAGGGGTTTGTTGTTATTATGTTAGATTTTTAAATTAAAACGCAGACTCTTTTATCTTCTGGCTTAAAAAGTCTACCTGGTTTTTTACCTTTTTATCGATCCTTATTTTTTTTTCTATTACCTCAGATGAGTATATAACGGTAGAGTGGTTCCTGTTTATAGATTTCCCAATCTCTTCCAGTGTTGCATCTGAATAATTGCGTGAGAGATATACATACATATTTCTGGGATAGGCATGGATCTTTTTCCTGGATTTTGAAGGAAGCACACTATTTTCTATCTGATAATATTTGCATATAAGTCTCTTTATATTATCTAGAGAAACGGCGCCCTGTTCGGTGATATGGTACTTAAGAACCTCTTTTGCTAGGTCTATATCAGCCTTGACCTTCATAAAGTCTGCCTTTGCCTTGAAGCACCTTAAGGCGCTTTCTATCTGCCTGATATCCTTGGTAAGCTTTTCTGCAAAAAGATGAACAATCTCTTCTGAGAGCATAAGGTTATTTTCAGAGGCCTTTTTTTCTATAATCTTCACCCTTGTGTTGTAATCAGGTTTATCAAGGGTGGTAATGAGCCCGGAGGTAAGCCTTGATGAAAGCTCTTTGGACATGTTGGGAATATCTTTAGGAAGCATGGAACTGGTAAAAATAAGTTTTTTCCTGTCATTTGCCAAAGCATCAAGGGTGTATCCAAGCTCAGCCTGTATCTTTTCCTTCCCGCTTAAAAAATGCACCTCCTCCAGCATAAGAACGTCACATGAACGGCGGTATTTATTTTTAAACTCATCTATCCTGTTATTTTTCAGAGCAAAGATCATCTCGTTTACAAAATCCTCTGCTGTAATATAATAGGCTCTTACATCAGGATTATTATCAAGCAGCATATGTCCTATGGATTGTGAAAGATGGCTCTTTCCAAGCCCGGTATTTGCCATCATAAAAAGGGTATCATAGGAACATGAACCCCCTGACGCCATTGCCTTTGATACAGAATAGGCAAATTCATTACAGGAACCCACAACAAATCTGTCAAAGGTAAACTCCTTGTTAAAACGGAACCTGCCCTTATCTCTTCGGGGGGCAATGTTAGGTATCTCCATCTGGGAAGATGGCTGAAACATGTCCGATTCTTTCTGTTTTCTGGCAGGGGGCAATACCTTGAAAGAAACATTGCACTTTTTTCCAAGGAGCTTTAGCCCCCCCTCAAAAAGCGCACCATAATGGTCCATGATCCAGTTCATGGAAAACTTGTTGGGACAGCCAAGTACAAGAGCATCATCCTTTTCATCAATCAGAGACAGAGGATTAATCCACATGGAATAACTTTTTTCAGAAATATGTTCTTTTACATGGTTTTTTAATTCGTCCAACAATGTGCTCATCTTTAACTCCAAAACATATAGAATTTTATTTATATATAAAAGACATGACGATCAAGACGGGGGCATTTATCTTATAAACATTAAAATCTGTCAAAAGGAATGGGATATGAGGATGACTTATGATTTCATTATATTCTGACAGGTCATAACCGGTTGATTAAAAAGAAAATAATAAGTTAAGACCAAAAAGCATTCACAGGCAGGGGATTTTTAAAAGAAGATCTTGATGTTTATTCAACCGTTCCGGAAGA
>CAYWRH010000205.1:0-4860 GCA_964460435.1 uncultured Desulfatiglans sp. | reverse complement strand
TATATTATTTTATCGGAATCAATATTCCTTATCCTTATATGGGGTGAGTAGTTACTATTATTCTTTTCTTTCAAAAATCTAAAATGTTACGCTCTTTTTATCTCTTTAATAAATAGATGAAAAGAACAGACTGAAAAAGATTGTCCAAGGCTGCCAGTTTGTCAGCCTGATAACCTGCTATTTCCTCAATTGTGTCAATTTGAGTCATTTGATGCTGTTTTTTTTGACCTGAAAATGTGCGGGGTTGAATTTATGCAAATAGTTATCTAATATACTGCCATGCTCAGGATTGGAAATATAGAACTTGAAAACAGGCTTGTCCTTGCGCCAATGGCCGGGATCACAAACCTCCCATTCAGGCTTGTCATAAAGAAGCTCGGTGCCGGGCTTGTATATAGCGAGATGATTAGCGCCATGGGTCTTTACATGAACCAGAAAAAGACCATGGACTATTTGGCAAGCGACCCTGCTGAAAAACCGCTTGCGGTTCAGATATTCGGTTCTGACCCTTCTGTTATGGCAAAGGCAGCAGACACAGTTATACAAAACGGGGCTGATATAGTAGACATTAATATGGGGTGCCCCGTTAAAAAGGTGACAAAGACCGGGTCTGGCGCGGCCCTGCTTAAAAGCCTGGACAGGGCAGAAAAGATTATCACAGCGGTCAGGGCTGTATGCAAGGCGCCGCTAACTGTAAAAATAAGGTCAGGCTGGACATCTGATTCCATAATCGCATGCGATGCCGCAGGGATGATAGAAGAATGCGGTGCCAATGCGGTTATTATCCATGCCCGCACAGCGAGCCAGGGTTATTCAGGCCATGCAGACTGGGATATCATAACCCGTGTAAAGGAGAGCGTAAAGATACCTGTTATAGGTAACGGGGATATAATTGAACCTTACGATGTCTTTAAAATGATGGAAATAACAGGGTGCGATGGTGTGATGATAGGGAGGGCAGCCTCACGAAACCCCTGGATATTCAGGCAGGCATTAGAGCTTGAAAAGGGCAACCCCCTTTATGAGCCTGACATCCCTGAAAGAAGGGCATTGATCATGGATCAGTACAGGAGCCTCACCGCCTGCATTGGCGACAGAAAGGCAATGCTTTGCATGAGGGGGCTTATGTTAAAATACACAAAGGGGCTTCCGGGCAGCAGCAAATTCAGGGAGGCATTTACGCAGATTAAGGACCTTGATTCGCTCATCTCGGTAATGGATAACTATTTCAGGGTACTTGAAGAGAGGATGGCTTGAAGGTAAAACTTGCAAGATCAGCAGGTTTCTGCATGGGCGTGCGCCGTGCAATGGAGATGGCTTTGTCAGAGGCAAACAAGCATGAGGGCGTGCTCTATACCTATGGCCCCCTTATCCATAATACCCAGGTTATTGACCTCCTGAAGTCCAAGAATGTTCAGGAGATTAATGAGATAAAAGGGCTTCATAACGGGACCGTGCTTATAAGGGCTCACGGGATACCACCTGAAGAGCGAAACATGCTCAAGGCATCAGGCCTGAAGATAATAGATGCCACATGCCCCAGGGTGGCAAAGGTGCAGGCTATTATAAGGCGCCACGCCAAAAGGGGTTATACCACTATAATAGCCGGTGACAGGGATCATGCCGAGGTGATAGGGCTTGTGGGGTATGCTGAAGGCAAGGCTATTGTAATAAACAGCGTGGAAGAGCTTTCACAAATCCCTGCATCCACTAAAATTTGCCTTGTTGCCCAGACTACCCAGAACGAAGAGCTCTATGATGAGATATCTAAAAAGGTTAAAGAGCGCTTTCCTGATGCAATGATCTTTAATACCATATGCGAGGCCACAAGCGAAAGACAGTCTGAGGTCAAGGAGATTGCAGCACATGTGGACTGCATGGTGGTGGTTGGTGGTTACCACAGCGGCAACACAAAAAGGCTTGTACAGGTATCCATCGAGACCGGGACCCCTGCCCGCCATATAGAGACGGAAAAGGAGATAAGGGAAGAGGATTTCCAGGATATGGAGGTGGTGGGTGTTACAGCCGGCGCCTCCACGCCAAACTGGATGATAAAAAATGTGGTAAAGGAGATTGAAGGCATAAAGGGCAGGAATGAAACATTCATTGAACGGTGGATGAACAAGGGTTTCAAATTTCTACTGTTAAGCAATATCCTGGTTGCGCTTGGCGCATTTTCTCTTGCCTATGCAGCCGCTGTGTTGGAAGGCAGAAGTACTGTTATAATCTTTCCCATGCTCTCCTTTTTTTATATCTATGCCATACATGTTATCTACAGGTTCCTGGATAGAGGCGCGAGCACCTACAATGACCCTGAAAGGGCAGCATTCTACAGGAGACACAGGCTCTTTCTTGTGATAACAGGCCTGCTTTCCATACTTTGCGCACTAGGCCTTTCATTCAGCATCGGTAACAGGGTCTTTTTAGTGATGGCAATCCTCATAATACTTGGCATATTTTACAGCATACCCATTGTACCCTCCGGGGTGCGGCACCTCTCAAGGTATGTAAAGATAAAGGATATACCAGGCTCAAAAACCCTGCTTGAGGCGGTTGCCTGGGCCGTGGTAATCACGCTTGTTCCTTTGCTTACAGTAAGCAGCATTAAATGGCCTGCTGCCATTGTTACATTTTTTGTGATCCTTTCATTCGCCTTTGTCCGCACTGCCTTTTTCGATATTTTTCAGGTACAGGGAGACCTGATTGTGGGCGCAGAGACACTGCCTGTAACAATAGGTGAAAAACGCACCATCTCTCTGCTTAAATGGATAATTGCATCTGCAGCTCTATTGCTTGTAATTACTCCTCTCTTTGACCTTGTCAGCGCCTTTTCTCTCCTTCTTCTAATTTGTTTTTTTACACTCGCCATGTGCCTGACTGCATATGAAAAAAGGCGCATATACCCTGGCTTTTTTCTTGAGGTGCTTGTTGAGGGTAATATGTTTCTGGCAGGCCTCTTGAGCGCCCTCTGGCTTATCCTTGCATGACTACAGTAAGTGTTATTATCCCCACCTATAACAGGGCCGTTAAGGTATACCGGGCTATATTATCTGCTATAGATCAGACATACATGGATACTGAGATAATCGTTATTGATGATGCATCCACTGATAACACCATTGAAAGACTAAATGAATTCGGTAACAGGATTAAGATAATCAGACATGATAAGAACATGGGTGTGTCAGCAGCAAGAAACTCGGGCATAAGAAACGCAAAAGGAGAATATATTGCACTGCTTGATTCTGATGACTACTGGCTGCCTGAAAAGCTTGAGGCACAGATGGCCTTTTTTAAGGCACACCCTGATGCGGTCATATGTCAGGCAAGGGAGTTGTGGATAAGACACGGCAAGCGTGTAAACCCCGGTAATAAGCACCTGAAACCTTCAGGCGACATTTTTATCCCATCACTTAAACTCTGCCTTGTAAGCCCGTCGGCTGTTATGTTTAAAAAATCACTTCTAACTGAAGTGGGCATGTTTGATGAAACGTTCCCCGTGTGTGAGGATTATGACCTGTGGCTCAGGATATCATACAGATACCCGGTTTATCTTATAGAACAGGACCTCCTTGTTAAGGAAGGAGGGGCACCGGACCAGCTTTCTGCAAGCATAAAAGGGATGGACAGGTACAGGATTAAGGCAATGGTTAATCTGTATAAAAAAGGGGTATTGAATTATACTCAGGCAAAGGCGCTTTTAACAGAGCTTGAATACAAGTGCGAGGTGTACGGGAACGGGTGCATCAAGAGGGGAAAGATTGAAGAGGGGGAATATTACCTGGGCTTGGTAAAAACCCTTCTATGATCAGTTTTTTTTACAAGTCTTGAGTCAAAATGATATGCAGCCGGTTTTCCTATTTCAATTCCTGCAAAATCGGGATGAATTGGATTTAACAGATAAACATACTCTTCAGGCACCACCACGCTTGGTACCCTGAGCACTGTCGAACGCTGTTCCTTAACCCATTTGTCCCCAATTATTTGTGTGGATTGAGAGACAGGCCTGCTGTCCCAGTCTGGAGGAAGGTCAGCAAATGGGATTTCCTGTACAAGGCTTTCTTCAAAATGCACAGGTATTTTCACATAATTATCCAGAAGTTTTGCTGACGGCAGGTTTACAAGGATTTCTATTGATGCAAGGGCCAGGCTCTCTGCGGTGTATATTACTGGAACACCTTTACTGTTCCATCTGCCTCCATATGTTTTTGCACCATCCCCTGTAAAGGCGCTCTCCTGATATTGGGCGCTGACAATCCGCCAGGCAAGGATCACGAAAACACCCCGTTCTCTATCCTGCCCAAGAGGTCTTCAACCTCTTTGGCGCCAAGTTCAGTATCCGCATATTCCAGTGGAGGCACATTTCCCAGCGCCCAGGAAGGTTCCTTGAACCAACTACTGCTCTGTTCAGGGTCCTTGAACACATCAAGCGCCCTTTCATAAAGCCTGCTTATACGAAAGAGACGCTCTGACTCCTCAAAGGAGAGCTGCCCGCTCTTCTTGCGCCGGGCAAGGGTGCTCGGCGGTATCTTAAGTATCCTGCAAAGCTCTTTTTCGGGGACCCCCAGATCACTGCACAACTGTGCAAACATATTTAGGGGTAAACCCTTTTTTATCCGTGATATGAGTTTAGTGGTGTTCTGGGTTTTTATATCTATGTATGCAATATTCATAATCCCCTGCCATTACAGTTGCCATATGGCAATATGATAATTCTCAAATGGCAACTTGTAAAGGAAATTTTTCTTATTCCTTTTAGGGGTGGAAACTGTAAAAGTGATCTGTTTTTGGCTCTTAGTCGTTCTTTGTCACGGGCAGCGAAGAAGTGCATATAAACGGGCGGTTTGAAAGTGCATAGTA
>CAYWRH010000204.1:0-4875 GCA_964460435.1 uncultured Desulfatiglans sp. | reverse complement strand
GCACTGGCGTTTCGGCTTAATCGTCATCCCCGCAAAAGCGGGGATCCATTTTATGTATATGAAAATAAAAACAAATAGATTCCCGCCTTCGCGGGAATGACGTATTCTGGACATTAACTCAACAACATTAGGTTTTATACCCCAGCTGAAAATGGACAGGAATGGCTGCCAGAGGCGGGCAAAAATCCTGCCCCTACATTAACATGACACCGCACTTTTATCTTTCTGTCCTGTCTCTTCACCATACCAGTTAATCTTCCTGGTCATAAACATTACAGTTGCTATTATCACAAGCAACCCAATGCTCCCCATGAGCAGGGCATAATCCTCAAGCTGTAGAATAATAAAGAGGTAGCCATAAAGTACAGCGAGCAACCCCATGATGCTCGCTGCAAATCGGGGGTTAGATATTATGGCCTTTGCATAGCCTGAAATTATAAGGGTCACAGATACCGCGGAGATAATATATGCAAGGTTGAAATTAATGTGTTCAGACAGCGAAAGCACAAGGGTATAAAAGATAAGTATCGCCATACCGATCAGGATATATTGTATCGGGTGAATCTTCTGCCTGTTTATCACCTCTGACAAAAAGAATGCCCCGAATGTAAAGAGCAGAAACATTATTGCATATTTGGCAAGGCGCTCTGATTTCTGATAGGCATCAGCGGGTATAATGAGCTTCACGCCAAAGGAGGATGGTGTTACATCATATTGTTTACCCTCCCAGAATTGTGGATAGTTCCTGTTAAGATGCAGCACCTTCCATGTGGCAAGAAAGCCATTGTCAGTTGTCTCTCTTTTATCAGGGAGGAATGCCCCGTCAAAAGAGGGCGAAGGCCAGTCCGAATTAATAGTTACTGTATTGGTTTCACCTACAGGTATAAACGATAGTTGATCGCTCCCCTTGAGGTCAAGTTCAAAGGAAAAGGTGCCATTATCACTTGCTGCTAAAAGATCAATCCGGGTGCTTACACCGGCAGGGGCAATATCCGCTGTTTTCAGGCCCGGGCTGGTTTTACAGGGTTTTTCATTATAGATGATATCTATTTTATCCTCTATGCCGCGCATATCGGTGATACCCACAGAGAGGAATGCCTTTTCCCATTCTATGTTGTTAGGGTCTGTATTGAGCTTTTCAGGTGAAGGTCTCCTGAATCTGCCATTAAGTTTCAGCTTTCCATCATATACCACTGTTTCGAAGATGCCTCTTTTACGCATTTCATGGGTAATATGACCTGTAATAGCCAGGGTTTCAGGCAATATATGGAGATATTTTATGTTGTATTGCGTTGTCCCGCTACTATCTGTGTAGTAATCTCTGAAAGGGACAGTAATAAAAGGGCCGGTGATGGTCTGGCTTCCGCCCCATTTCTGATTGATCTCCTTCACAACAGAATCACGCCTCGCCTCTCTTTCCCTGATAAGGTTCTGGATCATCAGGGCGGGTATGAGCAAAACCAGTATGAGCACACCTATTGCCATGATCTTTATTGTTACTGATCTTGAAATATGGCTTGTTACCTTATTAATGTTGTTCTGTATCTCTGTCATTTTTGCCTCCATATGTGTTTTTTAAAGGCAATTATTCACCGGGCATATGTGTTTATTAGGAAAATAATGTGAAAAATGTGTGAAAAAATGGCGCAGGGCACAAGGCTAAAAGCTGAAAACTTAAAGTTGAAAGCTCAAAGGTCATTGCTGTTTAATTAAGGGAATTTTACGACCTATGCCTCTCCACTCCCCTTGCGGGAGGGGTTGGGGGAGGGGGAAGCAGCAAATTATTTTGACACCTGTTCTCACCCCCTTTGCCCATCCTCCATTATAAAGGCAGAGATTTTTTTTCGGAATGTTAAAAAATTAAAACTTAAGGCTGGAAGTTCAAAGCTCAAGGCTCAAAGAGGAATCGTCGATTATCTTCTCCTGTTAAACCTCTATCTTCAGGTAGTATATCTTCTTTCCCCACATGCGGAATTTATCTTCATATTCTGTGGTCACAAGGCGTGCAGCAAGGTCTGTGCTGTGCAGATCATCTGTTACTCCTGTGATATTCATATTGCTCTCTGTACATTCATCCTTTGTAAATGAAAACAGGTCAGGGTTATCAGTCTTGAATTCAATAAACCCGCCGCTTTTGAGCGCCTTTTTGTATCCCTCAAGAAATCTTCTGTGGGTCAGCCGCCTCTTTGCATAACCCTTTTTAGGCCAGGGGTCACTGAAATTAAGATATATGCCTGATAGCTCGCCATGATCAAAATATGTGTTCACATCAATAACGTTTTCATTCACGAAGATAATATTGTTAAGATTTGCATCCGTGGCCTTTTCCAGCGCACGGATGATAATGCTTCCCCTGGATTCAAAGGCGATATAGTTGCGCTCAGGATGCATGCTGGCCATGCGCATGCTGAACTGCCCCCTGCCGCAGCCGAACTCTGCGTAAATCGGGTGCAGGTTATTAAAAAGCTCATGCCACTTGCCCTTATACCCCGCAGGGTTTCCCATAAGATACCGGCTATGACTGGCAAGCTTCTGATCAATATTTTTTATCTTTCTTTGACGCAACCTTAACCTCAGTCATCTATTGCAACCCGCACACCTTTCCTAGGTGTATGTGGTGGCCGTATTAGTAATACCTGAAGAGGTTATTGTCAAACAGCTTGGGGTACTATGATAGTGGCAGAACTCTTTTCTGTTTTACCAAAACGATCCCAAAACCAGTTGACAACTCTTACATCATTCCTGATAATGCCACAGTCTTCAGGGGTCTTTCTCATTCATTTTATAACTTTCTACACTATTACAGGGTAAAAGGAGGCTTTTCATGGCCCGGATCAGGCCAAGTGGAGGGTATAGATCAACTGCCAGCTTTCAGACTGCAACTATAATATATGATGCCACATACTGGTTTTGTGAGAAGTTCATTAACCAACACAACCGTATGACAGACCAGATGATCCAGGCTGCACGTTCAGGCCGCCAGAATATAGCAGAGGGCAGCAGGGCAGCGGCTGCCTCTTCACAAACAGAATTGCGCCTGCTCAATGTGGCAAGGGCAAGCCTGGAAGAGCTCCTGCTTGACTATGAGGATTTCCTGCGCCACCGCCATATGGCATTATGGGCGCCGGATTCACATGAGGCAATGGCTGTACGCGGGGTGCCGGTAAAATTCAAAAAAGATCAGTCCAATCAGTCTGATCTGACTGATCTGACCGATCAGGCGCGATGGCAGCTTTATGCGAAATGGCTTGAACATGATGACCCTGCCATACGGGCCAATGCCATTATCTGCCTGATCAATCAGGCGAATTTTCTCCTGGATCAGCAGATTTCAGCGCTTGAAAAAAGTTTTGTTGAAGAGGGTGGTTACAGCGAACAGCTTGCATCAAAGCGGCTTGCTTTCAGGGAAATGAAAAAATATGATCATCCGGAGCAGGCTGAGCCATCTGACGAGGCCCCTCCCTGCCCGCTCTGCGGCAAGATAATGGTGGTGCGGACCGCTAAAAGCGGGAAAAACGCTGGCAGCCAGTTCTGGGGCTGCTCTGATTATCCGGGGTGCAAAGGGGTTGTTAAGCTATGATGCTTCCCAGGCATAGAGGTCTGGGCGCTGGGGACTTATCTGTGCGCTAGAATGGAATTAAAGGAGTTTACTATGGCAGTAGGGTGGGCAAAGGATAACGGGGTACAGGATCAGATAGATGCCACAGTGGAATCTGCTGTGCAGCTCGCTAAAAGCAGGCTGCCCAAGGGTGAAAGCCTGACCCATTGTGAGGAGTGTGAGGCAGAAATACCCGAGGCAAGAAGAAAGGCATTGCCAGGGGTGAGGCTGTGTATCGCCTGTCAGTCAGAGCTGGAAAAAAGGCTTAAGAGTAACGAACTCTATAACCGGAGAGGCAGCAAGGACAGCCAGTTAAAATAGTTATTATGCTTCATCTATTTATGCCTCAGCCTTTATTTGTAGTTATTGCTACCTGATCTGAAACCCATCATGGGTAATTCAAGGTAATGATTTATTTGGGAACTCTTTTCTTGTATAATACTTATGACTATGGCAAATTGCAGTAAATTAAGTCTTTAAAAAGTATTTCCCGGAAAAATAGTTTTCTTGATAACTCAGGAAACTTGATGTTATCAAGTTATTAAATACTAATATTTATTGCTTTTCACTGTGAATGGATAAACGAGTTGTAAGGCTATCTGGGGATTAAATAATTGTTAGGTTTTATTACCACATAAAATACGAAGACATTATGATACTTAATAGGGGATTATATACATAGATCCTTTCAAATAAAAGGAAATTATTATGAGACTAGATGAGGCCCAAGTGATTTTTAAGAGCTGGCAAGATTTTATGGAAATAGCAGACAAATTTTTTCGTCTTATGTTGCCTATTCCTGATTCTTTTTTGCCTTATCCCTCAGATATTTTAGAAGAAGCCTTAAATACTATTGCACAATATTATTTTGATTCTGGGAATAAAAAGATGTCCAAAACAATACAAGAAACTATGGGCTTCTATCTTTCCCCTGGTCGTACAGATGCGGAAGCAATAACAAAAATGAAAGAAATGTTAGATTTAATAGAAAAAGATCCTAAGCTGAAAACGGGCCTTATAAAATCTTTAAAAGAATGCCAAGACAGTTGGATCAAATCGAGGATGAAATAAAAACAAAATATAAAATTACATTAAGTCTACTTGCAGAAAGACTCGCAAGTAGCTTTTGTAAGGGTTGTGCATGAGAATCGAAACGAAGATGAAGCGATGCCTACTCTGCGGAAGAGAAACGGAATGCCTTGCTAGGGCGCATATCTTCTCCCGTAACTACTCACCCATATTAGTATAAATTTGTTTAGAAAAGGCCATTTGGATAG
>CAYWRH010000203.1:0-4907 GCA_964460435.1 uncultured Desulfatiglans sp. | reverse complement strand
GGATGAAAATGGTTGTAAAAACTAATTCCTTGACAACAAATTTTGATTTCCATAGGTTAAAAAATAATAGAGGGTTATCTTATTTATATCAACAAATTAATCTCATTAACCTTTTCACCCTTCCTGATGATCTCCGGCTGGTATTTTAGCCAATTTAAGGGGGGCTTTTTTTACATAATCTGTTTTTTGTTTTTTCTGTATTAACAATCTGTTGGTTTATGTAGTTTTCGGTAGTTTTACAAGCGGTCACAAATCAATTCTATCAGGTTCATAGATGAGGAGGTAATAAGCATGGGGACATTCTTTTCTCATTACAGCGCCATTGAGATCTTTTTTGTTATATGCGCCTTTGTGGGCGGGTTTTTTGTTATCGTTAAATTTATATTGCAGTTTATTGGCCTTGATAGCGAAGGAGGCCACGATCTTAACATAGACAGCCACAACATAGATGCACATCATTCCGATTCTGATGCAGGATTTCATGTCCTCTCCCTTCACGGGATCACCTCCTTTTTAATGATGTTCGGTCTTGTCGGCCTGGCCATGTACAGGCAAAGCAGTATGGGAATAATAATGTCCCTTTTGGGCGCTGTTATAGCCGGCTGTGCCTCTGTGTGGATTATCGGAAAAATATTTATGCTTGCGAGCAGAATGAAGTCAAGCGGTACAATATCCATAGATAATACGGTTGGCGCTCAGGGAAAGGTCTATATGCGGATACCTGAAAAGGGGTCAGGCAGGGTACTTGTGACCGTAAACAACAGCCTCCGGGAGTATGACGCCACCTCAAATGATGGCAAAGCCCTTGATACAGGGACTCCCGTAAGGGTTGTATGGGTAGATGGAAATCAGCTAGTGGTTGAAAGAATATAATTTAAGATAAACGAAAAGGAGATTTAACTATGGAACCGTGGATGCTTGCTATTATTGCTATTTTAATTCTTGTTTTTATGACACTGATGTTTCTTGCGTCACGTTATAAAAGGTGCCCCTCTGACAAGATACTGGTAATTTTCGGTAAGGTCGGTGAAAACCAGTCAGCAGAGTGTATACATGGAGGTGGAACGCTTGTATGGCCCCTTATTCAGGACTATGCCTACATGGACCTTACCCCCATGACAATCAGCATCCCTTTGCAGAATGCCCTCTCTTTTCAGAATATCAGGATAAATGTGCCTAGCACATTTACTGTCGGTATAAGCACGGAACCGGGTATAATGAACAATGCTGCAGAAAGACTCCTGAACCTGCCCCCTAAGGATATAGAAGAGATGGCAAAGGAGATCATCTTTGGTCAGCTCAGGCTTACTGTCGCATCCCTTACAATCGAACAGATCAACCAGGACAGGGAAAAGTTTCTGGAGGAGATCAGAACCAATGTCTCCCCTGAACTCAACAAGATAGGGCTCTACCTTATCAACGTAAATATTACAGATATTACTGATGAGTCCAATTATATTGAAAGCATAGGCAAAAAGGCCGCGGCAGAGGCGATCAACCAGGCAAAAATCGATGTGGCTGTGCAGGAAAAGCATGGAGAGATCGGGCAGGCGGAGAATACAAAAGAGAGAGAAATCAGGGTTGCTGAAAATATTGCAGAGGCAGAAAAGGGAAAGAAAAAGGCGGATGCAGAGAGAAGGATTTTTGTTCAGCAACAGGAAACCGCCGCTACAATTGGTGAAGCAGAGGCAAACAGGGAAAAGGAGATAAAGGTAGCAGAAAATGAGGCAGCTTCTGAAAAAGGAAAGAAAAAGGCAGAGGCTGAAAAACGTATCTATGTGCAGCAGCAGGAGGCCTCAGCAGTAGCAGGTGAAAATGCAGCAAAGGCAGACATAGCAGAAGCAGAGGCCCTTCTTGCCATAAAAAAGGCAGATGCCTTTATGCGAGGTGAAATCGCAAAACGTACAGCCGAGGAAGCTATACAAAAGGCCCAGTACAGGGCAGAGACTGAGAGACTTAATGCCGCAGAGGTTGTACAAAAGGAGATAGAAAAGCGCAAGATAGAGATTGCTGCAGAGGCAGAGGCAGAAAAGACAAGACGCGAGGCAAAGGGAACAGCAGATGCAATACTCTTAAAATATGAGGCAGAGGCAAAGGGTCTTAAACAGGTGCTTGAGAGCAAGGCAGAGGGTTATTCCGAACTGGTCAAAAGCTGTGGGGGCGATGCAAAGGCCGCTGCAACCCTGCTCATGATCGAAAAACTTGAAAGCATGGTTACAATGCAGGTTGAGGCCATAAGGAACCTCAAGATAGACAAGATCACGGTATGGGATTCTGGCGCAGATGGCAAAAACGGCAATACTACTGCCAATTTTCTGTCCGGCATGGTAAAAAGCCTCCCCCCGCTCCATGATATAGCGGAGATGGCAGGGCTGGATCTGCCCAAATATCTTGGCGACCTGAAGAGATCTGAAGGCCCCAAAAAGGCAGAGCAGCAGGAGAAAAAGTAGTAAAAATGATTTAAGAGCCGGTATGCTTTGACTTAAAGCATCCGGCTCTATCTACCATTTGCCTTGATATTTTTTCCCTGTGCCCTGCGCCCTGAGACTTGTGCCCCTTACCCTTCTTTTCCCCTTGACATAGCTGCATCTCTTCCATATATTCCCTGCAATATTTTGAAAGAAGGAAAAATATTATGTACACAGCAGGCGACCTCAGAAAGGGTCTTAAACTTTTGATAGATGGCAATCCCCATATTATTACCGACTTTACTTTTGCAAAGCCGGGTAAGGGGCAGGCCCTTTATAAATGCAAACTAAAAAATATGATTAATGGCACCAGCTTTGAACGCACCTACAGATCAGGCGAAACATTTGAGCCTGCAATTCTGGATGAGCGCAAGATGCAGTATCTTTATAACCAGGAAAACGAATACTGCTTCATGGATGTTGCCAATTACGAGCAGGTTGTGCTCAATGAAGAGCAGGTAGGTGATGTTAAGAACTACCTGATAGATAACCTTGAAGTCTCTATCCTCTTTTACGGCACATTGCCAATCGGCATCACTCCGCCCAATTTTGTAAATCTGCTTGTTACCAAATCTGATCCCTGGGTTAAGGGAGACACCTCAGCGGGTGACAGCAAGCCTGTGACCCTGGAAACTGGTTATGTGCTCAGGGTTCCCCCATTTGTGGAGGAGGGGACAAAGATACAGGTTGATACCCGCACAGGGGAATATGTAACAAGGGTCAAGGATTAGCTTAACCATTGCCTGATAAATCCCGCCTATTTATACGCGCCAGGGCAATACAAACCATACGTGAATTTTTTATCAGCAGGGGTTATCTTGAGGTAGAGACCCCTGTTGTTATTCCTGCACCTGCACCCGAGGCCAATATCGATGCTATAGAGGCATCAGGAAAATTTTTACAGACATCACCTGAACTCTGCATGAAGCGTCTTCTTGCAATGGGCTACAACAGGATATTCCAGATATGCAAATGCTTTAGAAAGAGTGAAAGGGGAGAGAGGCATCTGCCTGAATTTACAATGCTTGAGTGGTATAAAGCTGATGAGGATTACCTCTATCTTATGGATGAATGCGAGGCAATGATCAGGCATGTTACCCGCGCCCTTGGCAAAGGTGATAAATTAAAATATCAGGGAAAGCAGATAGATATTTCAGGTTCATGGGAGAGGATAACCGTCAGGGATGCCTTTTTAAAATATGGAGGGACTACGCCAGAGAGGGCGATTGAAGCCGGGACTTTTGATGAAATAATGGTGTCAGGGATAGAATCTTCGCTTGATATGGGCAGGCCGGTTTTCCTTTATGACTACCCTGCCTCACAGGCAGCGCTTTCACGCACAAAAAATGGTGAGCCGGGTGTGGCTGAGAGGTTTGAGCTTTATATTGGCGGGCTTGAGCTGGCAAATGCCTTTTCAGAGCTTACTGATGTAGAGGAGCAAAAAAGGCGCTTTTTAGAGGAGCTGGAGAGCAGAAAAAGGAATGGTAAAACCGTATATCCCTTCCCTGACAAATTTATTAATGACCTTGAATTCATGCCCCAGTCAGCCGGGATAGCATTCGGTGTGGACAGGTTTATCATGCTGCTAACAGACAGCCCCTCAATAGATGATGTGGTTACCTTCACCCCTGAAAGATTGTAGCTTTTCATCCTCTATTGGCCGGTCACAGGATAAAACTAATAGCCCTTTCGCCTGTGCCCTAACTCTTTATGCCATGAACTAAAGACCATCTTTTTCTGCTATATTTCCTCTCTTTTTAATCTCTTTATATCATTTATACCCCTATGAAAAGGTAAAAACCGGTGACATGGAGACATAGTATCCAGTTGTTATATTATTGTTTACAATTATGGAGATATAATACCCACTTAAAAATGTGTTTTATTTTCTAATGAGTATAACATATTGATATTACAGGTAATACTTGTACAGGCTATTTCTGGCACGGTTTTGGCTTTAATAACAGTCAAACAAACAAAAAGGAAAAGGAGAAAAAAATGAAAACAATTAAGAAAGATCAAAACACGGTTTATGAAAATATCATTTCGCTAATGGACAGATTCCCTGGTCTGGTCTCATTACTGCTTACCCTGATAATCTTTACCGGGTTTATCAGATAATGTTAAATCGTGGCATAATAAAGGTGGTGGTCTTCTGGTTATTTGTATAAACAGAAGACCAGTCACATAACCTTTATTCTTTGGGATTCTGCACACAGGCCACAAACCACTTTTAAGAATTGGAGGGGAGGATTTACCAATTCACCTTTTAGGCTGAGGTTCGTGGTTTGTGGCCTGTGTGCAGAATAATCTGTTATCTGACATAAGTTCCCACTGCTTTTCAATTAGAAGCCCTTATTCTGAGGAATAATTTAAAAATATTCCCTTGTAAACAGCATAAATTATACAATGTTATTACAATAATTTATTGTATCTAAA
>CAYWRH010000202.1:0-5141 GCA_964460435.1 uncultured Desulfatiglans sp. | reverse complement strand
GCATATCGAGTTTTTCATTTGCACTCATAGCCTCTTCTCCTAACAATATTTTTTATTTTAAAAAGACCATATCATCTCTTTGTATAACTGTAAAATAATCGCCAATTGATAATCACGGATTTTTATTTACATTAACTGTCTCATAGCCCTATTGCTTATCCCCTTGAATAGATTACGGGTTAAAGGCCTGTAAATCGTTTGGTAAGCCAATGACCCAATTAAAAGTAATAAACCCCGTCGCAACAGGACAGGGCATTATTAATTAATTTCTATTTTGTTTTATTAAGAAAACCAAAAATTTTTTTTCGAACGATAAAACTTTTATTTGAATATTACAAGCATATTTTCAATTTTTCAGGCAAAAAATATTCATAAATCCTGTCGTTCAATTTCCAGTATTTCGCCTGTATACTTTTCTTGTCTTGACAGTAAGCTCTATTCAGATTAAATCCTTGACCGGCATGGGAAAAAATCAGGTTATCACAGGCAGCTTGCCTCTAATAAAAGCAACTACTTGAAATAACTTTATTCATAATAAACAAGAACAGGAGGCAAATAATATGTCAAAGGGGCAATATTTAAATAACAATAAAATTCATGAAACATGTATAAACACCATAAGGGGACTTGCAATGGATGCGGTCCAGAAGGCCAATTCAGGCCACCCCGGCGCCCCAATGGGGCTGGCCAGCCCTGCTTACTTCCTGTGGACTGAAATCATGAGGCATAACCCTGAAGATCCCAACTGGTTTAACAGGGACAGGTTTATGCTTTCAGGCGGCCATGCATCCATGCTCCTATACAGCCTTCTCTATCTAGCTGGATACGGCCTTACCATGGAAGACCTGAAAAACTTCAGGCAACTGGGAAGCAAAACACCAGGGCACCCGGAATTCGGCCATACTGTTGGTGTTGAGACAACCACAGGGCCGCTCGGTCAGGGCTTCGCAAATGCGGTAGGCATGGCCCTTGCCGAAAGGCATCTTGCATCAATATATAACCGGCCCGGGTTTGATATTGTTGACCACTTTACCTATGTGATGTGCGGTGATGGAGACCTGATGGAGGGCATAACATCCGAGGCAGCCTCATATGCAGGCCACATGGGATTATCAAGGCTGATCTGCATATATGATGATAATGGCATCACCATTGAAGGAAAGACGGATATCACCTTTACAGAGGATGTGGCAAAGAGGTTTGAGGCCTATCACTGGCATGTACAGAGGGTTTCTGACGGCAATGACCTTGATGCCATCAATGATGCAATGGAAAATGCCCGGAATGAAAGGGAGAGACCATCTATTATCATTGTTAAGACACACATCGCCTATGGCAGCCCCAACAAGCAGGACACCTCTGACGCTCACGGAGCGCCCCTGGGTGAAGAAGAGGTCAGGCTTACAAAGAAAAACCTTGGCTTGCCTGAGAGAGAGACCTTTTATGTGCCTGACGAGGTGTCAGCCCATTTTAAAAGATGCATGGAAAGGGGCAAACAGGAAGAGGCGGCATGGAGTAACCTCTTTAACTCCTACAAAAAGGCACACCCTGGCCTTGCAGAGACATTTATGAATGCAATGAATAACAAATTAGATACTGATTGGGAATCTGCGCTTCCCGATTTTTCGGACCCAACCGTATCAATTGCAACCAGGGCGGCCTCGGGCAAGGTATTGAATGCCATTGCGCCGAAGATACCAAACCTTATAGGCGGGTCAGCAGACCTTGCGCCGTCAAACAACACCATGATCACATCATCGCATGACATGCAAAAGGGCGCCTATGATGGTCGCAACATCAGGTTCGGGGTAAGGGAGCATGCAATGGGAGGCATCCTGTCAGGATTGGCGCTTCATAAGGGGCTCATTCCCTTTGGCGGGACATTTCTGGTATTTGCCGATTACATGAGGCCATCAATAAGACTTGCTGCCCTTATGAAACAGCCTGTCAAATATATCTTTACCCATGACAGCATTGCGGTAGGTGAAGATGGCCCGACCCATCAGCCTGTTGAGCATATATATAGTTTGAGGTGCATCCCGGGGCTTATTGTTATACGCCCATCCGATGCAACTGAAACAACAGAGGCATGGAGGTTTGCAATAAAAACCATGAATAGACCTGTTGCCCTTATCCTGAGCAGGCAGAATCTCCCGGTTATAGACAGGAAGAAATACAGCAGCGCAGAGGGGCTTAATAAGGGCGCATATATACTTGCCGATACAGAGGGCTTACCCGATGTCATTATCATCGCTACAGGCTCAGAGGTGCACATATCGCTTAAAGCAAGGGATATGCTTCTTGAAAAGGGCATAAAGGCCAGGGTGATAAGCATGCCCAGCATTGAGCTCTTTAAGGAGAATCCAAAGGAGTATTGCGATGTGATACTTCCCCCTGCTGTTAAAAACAGGGTAATAGTTGAGGCTGGCATCTCAACGGGATGGGAAAGATTTGCAGGTGAAAAGGGGGTAATAATAGGGATAGACACCTTTGGCGCCTCAGCCCCTGGCGGGACTGTAATGAAAAAATTCGGGTTTACAGCAGAAAATATTGTTGAAAAGGCGATGGGGCTTTTCGGGAAGTAAATAAATGGAAACCTGCTACTGCAAGGAATGTGTAAGCGCATGTCTTAATGATCCGGGTCGGTTAGTGCCTGATGATATGCGCAAGCTTTCACAATTTTTGGGGATTTCTGTTGATGAACTTAAGGAAAATTACCTTGTCAGGGTGCCTGTAACAGTTAACGGGCACACTGTTTATGCGCTTGCGCCTGCAAAGAAAAAAGGCCAGAGATTTGTTGCCGGCCCCGGCACTGCTGCGCCTCACTATTATGCGGATGAAAAGGGGCGGTGCATATTCCTGAATGACAGAGAGATGTGCTCAGTGCATGAGGCAAAACCATTTGAGTGCGGGGCATATATGGGGTGCCGAAACACATTTCTGGGAAAACCCTACCGGGCCAAAACCGTAGAGGAATATTTTTACAAGAGATGGAAATCTAAATGCCCCCTATTGCAGCCGACATCTAATCATCCAAAAGCAGCATAAGCCAGGGCATGCTCCGTGGCGGATGTGAATCTGCATCAGTCGGGTCTGTCCCTTTCAGATATTCCTTTATATTGGAAAAGCCGTCTCCATCAAAGTCATCTTCAGGAAGGACATCTGCAAAACTGGTTATCTTGTCATTTTGGCTGTAGTCAATAATCTGCTGTTCCCACCAGTCAATAATTTTGTCTTTATCACTGTCTGCGCCATAAGGGATATAGGTTACCTTGGAGCTGAAGGATTTTGAGTTGATTTCATTGGTGGATTTTATATAGGAGAGGGCAACAGAATCCTCTGTCCAGTTGACATTTAGTGACTGATAGGCTCTTGGATAGCCTGATGGCACAGAGCTGAATGCCCAGTATATTCCACCAGCTATATCTACTGCATCCGGTCCTCTGCCCCATAAAACCCTGTGGGTATCAACATGGTGAAGATCTCTCTGGGGATCATAGGGCACCCATCCGATAGAGGGGTAATAGACCTCAATCCATGCATGGGTACCCTCTCCCCAGTCAGCATCTACCGGGCCACCTGCTGAAGGAAGAGAATAGGATTTATGAAGTGAGTATCCATGTGCAATCCTGGCCGGGATTCCGGCTGCCCTTACCATAGCCAGCGCAATATGCGCATAGTTTGAGCAGTTGCCATATTTTAATACATAAGTGGAGAGGGCGTCATATCCATATGGGTTTGAGCCATAATAGATATTATCCATTATCCACCCGTTAAGGGCTTTCAACACCTCCCACTGGGTAGTAAGACCCTTTGTGAGTGAATTTACAAGGTTAATAAAAATGGGGTGATCTGACTGCACCTCGTTTGAAGGCCTCATGTACTCTGTGACAGAATCAGGCAGCCCTGAACCTTCAAACGGAAATCTGTCACAGGTAACAAATTTATTCCAGTCAGAGTATGTTGAAACCATATAACTTACAGTAACTGTGATAGTGCCCTGCTGCGGATTTGTCCATATCAATTTTTTAAAATCATTTCCATAGGTATCTGTATAATCTTCCACAGAAGGCTTGACAGAAAATGTATAATTGATTTCTGTGATATCCTGTGCGTTGTTTATCAAGGAGTATTTATCAGGAGGCGTGGTGATAAAAGTCAGAGATGAGAGACCTGTTGGGACTATAATAGTGTAGGTATGCACCATCTGAAAGCGGCTCGCCATACTTCCTGAATAATAGTAGAGTGTTCCCCATGCTGTGCCCGGAATGAAAAGGCTTAATAATATAATAAAAAACAGATATACCCGTTTAACCATTTTTTCTGCTCATCAACTGCGATTATCAGATATTCATGTTAAAAAAATTTGTTAATCTGTAGGCGCTATCCTTTTCTACATAGAATTCAAAATTAAAATTCCCGGTTGCCTCACCAAAGTTCAAGGTAATCTCAAGGTCACCATTACTTTGTGGAGTAATGACCCTCTCAGCATCAACCTTTGGATCTAAGCCTCTAGCTGAGGCAAGTATAAGCTTTATCTTTTTATACGGGCTGTTGCCTTTGATGGTGATGGAACGCCTGGCATCCTCTGTATATGATTGGCTGAGGATAAATTCATTAAAACTAATAGCCCGTTCAGACATATGAATGGTCAGCCAGAACTCACCTCCCGAATCCTTCTTTACACCGATACCAATATGGGTCATATCAGGGGAGAGAATTTTTAAAAGATTTTCAGGGGATTGCAGTTGATCTTGCAGGAGGTCAATATTCTTTTCCCTTGCAACAACAACAAGGTTGTTCACATCTGTAAGACCTGCTGATTTGATCCTTTCAAATGGAGTTCCCAATTCCTTGCTGCTGTCAGAAAGCACAGCAAGTTCAGCCATTTTATTACTGTGCGTCTCAGCAATACTGTTTAACTTCTGGTCTATTATGAGCGCCTCAATGCCCTTTTGGGAGCGGCGCTGGTTGATCCATGTAGATGTTGTATCAATAATATTTTTCTCACTCTGCTGCCCCTCACATGGCATGACACACAGATAAAGCATGATGAATAAAAGAGGGATATTGAGATACCTCTTATGTAATGCGCAAAATAAAAACATTTTTAATCTCTCAAAAAATATCTAAAGGCATTT
>CAYWRH010000201.1:0-5223 GCA_964460435.1 uncultured Desulfatiglans sp. | reverse complement strand
CCATTTCAATTACATTAAGGCATAATTTACCAGCAGGAGAGATGTTATGATGAAAAAATTATTCATATTACTGTTATTAGAGATATTGGTCATATTTCCCCTGAATGCGGATGAAAATTTGGATGATCTCAAGACCGGTAAAGACAGAATGAGCTATGCTGTCGGGGTACAGATAGGAAATCTACTTAAAAGAGAAAATATTACCCCTGATTATAATATAATGCTTGATGGAATTAAAGAGGTACTGGATAACCGGCCAGCCCGTTATTCACAGGATGAAATCAGGCAAATAATGAGGGATTACCAGTCTGAACAAAAAAAGCTGCAGGCAGCTAAACTGCTTGGTGACAAGGCCTGGAAGATCCAGTTTAAAAAACCTGAGATGATGACTTTTGATAAAAATAGGGAATACATCTGGATTCTGGAGACAAACAAGGGGCAAATCAAACTCAGACTGATGCCTGATGTAGCCCCGATGCATGTCACAAGCACCATATTCCTGACAAAAAATGGTTTTTATGACGGCATCACATTTCACCGTGTAATCCCCGGGTTTATGGCGCAGGCAGGATGCCCCTTTGGCACAGGGAGCGGTGATGCAGGTTACAGCTATGATGGAGAATTCAGTCCCAATGTGAAACATGACAGGCCATACCTTTTAAGCATGGCCAATGCAGGGCCTGGCACAGACGGGAGCCAGTTTTTTATCACATTTTCTGCAACTCCTCACCTTGATGGAAAGCATACTATTTTTGGTGAGGTTGTATCAGGTCAGGATGTGGTTAAAAGGCTTGAGGCATCTGGCACCGAAAACGGCACACCAAAGGAGCCGCTCATTATTAACAGGGCGACTATTGAGGAAAGGGCCAAAAAATAGTGACCGGTTTTAATGCATATAATAACCACCCACGGATTGCACAGAGAGCACTGACCAAAAGCTTAATAAAATTAATCTCCGTGACCTCTTTGCCCTTTGAGGTAAAAACATATATTATTATGTACCCTTCATTTAACAGCTTAAGGTAATAAAAATACCAATGCGCAAGATTTTTTTATCATATGCAATGCTGTATATGTCTGCATGCCTCTTTGCACTCAATTCCGTGATTGTAAAAATTGCATCAGAGAGCTATTCAGGCATATTCATATCTTCAATTAGATTCCTGTTCGGGATTTTATTTACTATTTCTGCCATAATCATCTCAGGAGAGGGATTCAGGATTAACAACAAAAAATACTGGGTTCTAAGGGGTGTGGCAGGGGCTGTAGCCATGATCTCATTTTATGTGGCAATCAACATCACCTCAAGCGGAAGAACTGCCATGATTGAAAAGATATACCCGATATTTGTCACCATATTGGGTTTTCTCTTCTTCAGAGAAAAGGTTACAAAGGGCATTATAGCAAGTCTTGTTTTATGCACTGCGGGTCTATTCTTTATCATGTATGATGGAAGCAAATATAATATTGCTGGCGACCTGATTGCCATTCTCTCAGGTATTGCTGCCAGTTTTGCCATTATCTTTATCAAAAAGGCAAGGGAGACAGATAACAGCCTGATTATCTACCTCTCACCATGCATATTCGGCATAGTAACCATTCCTTTCAGCTTTAATGAATTCAGCCTGATTACAACAAACGGTTTTTTTCTTCTGCTTCTGATAGGGTTTCTTACCTTTGCCGCACAGGTCATGATGGCATACGGGTACAAGGAGGTGCCTGCTGCCAAGGGAAGCATCATATACTATCTTGAGACAGTGCTCACGATCCTGCTGAGTATTGTAATAGTAAATGAGGTAATAACTGTCAGGTTTATAATCGGGTGCATCCTTGTGATGCTGGGGCTTATTATCAATAACAGCCCGGTGCTGTTTAAACTTTCAAAATAGCTTAATAGACATTGGCGTAAATACAAAAAAATTTTTCACCACTGAGAGCACAGAGAACATTGAGGAAATCATAGCAAAAAGCTCCGTGATCTCTGTAGCCTCCGTGGTTATCTAATGATTTATATCAAAAGAAACTGTTTTTATGTAATGCGGTATTTATACCGCTAAATCAAGCTGCTGTATTGTACCGGCTGTTCCGCTTTCATTCACGTATATGCCTGTCCTCACTGTCCGGCCAAGCAACACGTTTTCAGCCCCTTTCAGGTCAAACATGGTGGCAACATTACCGGTATTAATGGCCCCTATGCCTCTCTGTTTAAGACTTGAAAGGTTCTGGCCGCCCATCTCATCCATTGTCCAGATATAGAGCTGATTATAAACAGGGTCATTTTCATCAATCCAGTTATTGGCATCAATATCTTGAACTGCAAGCTCATTAAAACCATTCCCTGTTTTTGGGCCAAAGAGTTCGCTTCCATTATTTACAAGGCCATCATTATTGATATCAAACACAAGGTATCCGCTGCCAGGCTTCAAGAGAGGCATATCTTCCTCAAAACCATCAGCATCAAGGTCAAAGGAAAATCTCACATCAGAGAGCTCTGCGGCAGTCCCGTTAAAATTTATAACAAGTGGGTCAGTTAATTTTGCATCGCCTGCCCTGAAACTGAAGCTCTCATATGAGGCATACTCCCTCTGCATATCAAGCTCAAGGGCGAACTTTATCTCTTTATTGTCACTCGTCTTTATTATGCCTGCTGCAACAAATGATACACTCTCATTTTCAAAGTGAGAATCAGTTTTATCGTAGGAAATACCCCACCCCTGACGCTGGACCTGAGCAGCATCAGCATTACCCTCTGAAGTGGCAGCCTCTTCTTTATCTCCCTGGTATTCAGAGATATCTAAAATCCTGAGTTTCTTGCCTGAGAGTATCTCTGCGAGCAATGCCTTCAGTGTCATTTTTGCGTCAGAAGTCAGGTTATTTTCAGTAACCTCTTCATCAGGCCTGCACTCCCCAGCCAGACACTTTGCCTCTGCAGAAATAGTGATCTTTTCACCGGATGCCTTGCTCTGAGGTGGATCAACCCAGACATGTAAGGTTTCCTTCTCTTCATCCCTTGAGATAAATTCCCTCTGTGATGCCATGTAAACAGTTGAATTTTCTACCTTCATAATATGCCCCTTTATTATGATACCAGTAGATCGGCAGAATATTCCAATTTGATTAGACATTTTGACAGAGAAAAATTTGACAGCATTTTGATGTCAAGCCATTATAATCCGGTCAAACATGAGGGAGGTTATCATGAAAATCCTTACAATATTTGCACAGGTAATATGGAAAAAGGAACAGGCCGGCTATCTCACCAAAATAGAGGCGGATGAAATTATAACCGCTTTTCTTGAACTCCCATTTGAGATCTTTGGCCACTGCGATATCTTACCGGATGCATTATCCATTGCCCGTCAGAATTTATTTTCGGTCTATGATGCTTTATTTCTTGCCCTGGCCAAATATATCAATGCAGAATTGGTTACGGCTGACAAGAGATTATAAGAGGCTTTTATCCAGTATAATGATAACAGCGCATATTGACCTATGTTCTGATTACAGCAGGTTCCACAATGGGGGAGAAAGATTTAAATGGTCAATGGCATTTTACAGACCCTAAAGCTGCTTTTTCAGGGAAAGGAAATCATAAGCATAAATACCCTGTCGGACATAAGGCTCATTGCCTGAGAACTGTTAGTGGTATTCCATTGGTTTTAACGTGAATCAGAGAGTATCTTATTAATTTTAAGTCTTTCTATACCTTCAAAATGCATCAGGTTTCCTGTAACAAGTTCCAGACTATGATATATTGCAGTGGCTGCAATCTGAATATCTGCGTCAGGAATAATATTTCCTGTTTCTTCAAGATATGCCCTGATCTGCCCAAAAACCTTCGCACATCCAAGGTCATAAGGTAAAATAGTTACAGAAGGCAAAATACGTTTTTCTATATTAATAAGGTGCTTATCCTTTGCCTTGGAACGGTATGCCCCATTATACAACTCACCTATAACAATAGAACTTGTGAATTGCTCTTCCCTGGGTATACCTGAAATCCATTTAACATAAGAAGATGAAGTGCGCTTACGTAATAACTCTGATATTGCATCGGTATCAAATAGATATGCCATTATCCCTAACCTATATTGGGGACATTACGATTTCCTGATCTGGGGGATCTCTTAATAGCTTTGATTAGTTCCTCAGAATCATCCCAGCCGCCGGCAATACTTGCGAGCCCCTTTTTAGGGCCGGCCTTTCTTAATCGTTTAAGATGTTCAAGTTCATGAGCTGATACCAGCGCAGCAACAGGTTTGCCATGCCTGGTGATAATAATCGGTTCACCTGTTTCTACTTGCCTTAGACATTCTGATAACGCCGTCTTTGCCTCTGCTATAGATATGGTGTTTTCCATGAATTGCCTCCAAATATGGTTATTATGACCATATTGACCAGAATGTAAAATCATTAATAAACCTGCCTGCTCTCAACCCCCCAGTTCAGTGCAAATCATTAGCTATTTTTTTCTTCTTCCGGTCTAAGTGGGAACGCCAGCATTAACCCCCGTGGGGGTCCAGTTTTAAATACAACTTAAATTTTCAGGAGTAACTGCCGGTGGTTAATTTTCTAATATTTTAAAAACACTATTTAGTATTAACATCAAACTGGATTGGCATATTAACACTTACATTAACAGCCTGACCTTTCTTGACAGCAGGATTAAAACGATACTGTTCAACAGCCTGGATTGCTGCAGCCTCAAAAACACCTTTCGGTGATGCTTCTTTAATTGTTATATCTTTTGTTTTGCCCTCTTTTGTCACGACATATTTTAGCTTTACATACCCTGAGATATTATTTTTATATGCTTCAATGGGATATCTGGGTGGAACTGTGTAAACAACTTTTGGAGGGATTTCCACTTCACTCAATGTGTATATTGTGTCAGGGTCAACAGATTCATCAATCTCAGGATTTATGCTTCTTTTAAGAATGGCTTCAACCCTTGGTTCCAGTTCTTTTGCCCTTTTCTTATCAACATTAGCCTTATCTATTTCTCCTATTTTTTCATAGGCAATTCCCCTGTATAAATAGGCTTCAGCATAATCTGGTTTTTTTTGAATTGCTATATTGAACTCTATTATTGCCTTGCCTATTTTTTCATCCTTCATATAAACCGCTCCACGATAAAAGTAGGCATTAGAGTTATTAGGGTCCAATTCAATAGCTCTATTAAAATCAGCAAATGCTTCAACATTTTGGCTATTTAAAAAATAT
>CAYWRH010000200.1:0-5306 GCA_964460435.1 uncultured Desulfatiglans sp. | reverse complement strand
CTGCTTGAATATGGTCTCAAAAAAAATAATCCCATAAAATTAGAAGGTTCATTTTTTCTTAGAGAGAAGATAAATTTATCTGAAAATGCCTATACTGTTTTGAAAACAAGATACCTGAAAAAGGACAGCAATGGGAATGTGGTCGAGACACCCGAGCAATTGTTTAAAAGGGTGGCTCACCATATCGCCCTCGCTGAAAAAAAATATAGCAATGAAGCTTCTGTTGAAAAGGTTGAGGAGACCTTTTACCGCATGATGACTGAATTCAGGTTTCTGCCAAACTCCCCCACCCTCATGAATGCTGGCAGGCACCTTGGTCAGCTTGCCGCATGTTTTGTGCTTCCAGTAGAAGACAGCATGGAGGCCATATTTGATTCATTAAAAAACGCCGCCCTGATTCATAAATCAGGGGGAGGCACAGGTTTTTCATTTTCAAGACTCAGGCCAACAAGCAGCAGGGTTGGCACAACTGGCGGGGTAGCCTCCGGCCCAATATCCTTTATGAAGATATTCAACACTGCAACAGAACAGGTCAAACAGGGCGGTACCCGACGGGGCGCCAATATGGGGATACTGAGGGTTGATCACCCTGATATCATGGAATTTATATACTGCAAGAGAGATAACAGGGAATTAAACAACTTTAATATCTCGGTTGGCGTAACTGATAAATTCATGCAGGCCCTGAAAAAAGGTGAAAAATATGACCTTATAGACCCGAGGGATGGACGCAAAGCGGGTGAGATGAGCAGCACAGAGGTTTATAATGCCCTTGTGACACAGGCCTGGCAGAACGGGGATCCAGGGATTATCTTTCTTGACAGGATCAACAGGGATAACCCAACCCCTGAACTTGGTGAAATAGAGAGCACAAACCCATGTGGTGAGCAGCCCCTTCTCCCAATGGAGGCCTGTAACCTTGGTTCTATCAATCTCGCCAAGTATGTGATTGAGAATCAGGTGGAACCCAAAATAGACTATGAAGGGTTAAAGGAGTTAGTCTGGTGGAGCGTCAGATTCCTGGATAATACCATTGATATGTCAAAATACCCTCTGCCCGAGATAGATACAATGGTAAAGGGGAACAGGAAGATAGGGCTTGGCATTATGGGCTTTGCAGATATGCTTTTCCAGCTAAAGATACCATACAACTCCGAAAAGGCCCTTGAAACAGCTGAAGAGGTTATGAGTTTTATTCAGAGGGAATCCCATGATGCCTCAAAATTCCTTGCTGAGGAACGGGGTGTATTTGAAAATTTCAACTACAGTATCTTCAAAAACCAGGATAATAAGAGATACAGGAACGCAACCACTACTACAATCGCCCCCACAGGGACATTGAGTATACTGGCAGGCTGCTCAAGCGGTATTGAGCCCCTCTTTGCATTAAGCTTTGTCAGAAAGGTAATGGACAACAATATCCTCGCTGAGGTTAACCCCTACTTTGAGACAGTTGCCAGGGAAAGGGGTTTTTACAGCGATGAACTTATGGATATTATCGCCAAAAGGGGTTCAATACATGACCTGAAACAGATCCCAAAGGATGTGAGAGAGATATTTGTAACAGCCCATGACATAACCCCTGAATGGCATATCAGAATGCAGGCAGCATTCCAGAAACATACAGACAACGCTGTCTCCAAAACAGTCAACCTGCCCATGGATGCTACGGTTGAGGATGTGAGAAAGGTATATAATACCGCCTACGAACTGGGGTGTAAGGGGGTTACCATCTACAGAGACGGGAGCAAAGAAAACCAGGTCTTGAGTTTTAGTGATAAAAAAAAGATTAAAAGCACAGCTAGCCTGGCTGATATCAAGGAACGGCCTGAGACACTCGAAGGCTTTACAACAAAGATGATGACAGGCATGGGGAATCTATATGTCACTGTTACTGAGATGGATGGCAAACCATTTGAGGTGTTTGCAACCATCGGCAAGTCGGGCAGATCAACCACTGCCAAGACAGAGGCAATAGGACGTCTTGTTTCACTTGCCCTCAGATCCGGGGTAGAGGTAGAAAAGATCGTAAAACAGATAGAGGGCATAGGAGGAGAATACCCGATCTTCCAGAAGGATGGACTTGTGCTTTCTATCCCGGATGCCATAGGGCGGGTGCTGAAAAACAGATACATGAACGGAAAAGCAAAAACAGAGGCTCCATCCAGCTCTTCCAATACCTTTAAGGGTGAAAAATGCCCTGAATGCGGGCAGACAATCAGTTTTGAAGAGGGTTGTATGATGTGCCATTCCTGCGGCTATTCAAAATGCGGATAAGCATGACCATTAAAAAAACAGGCATTACAATTCAGTAATGCCTGTCATTATACTAAAATAAGATTTAGTCAATAATTACTCTTTTAATATATCATGCAGCACTCCTGCTGACACTGCTAACTGATAGATAACGCTTGTTGTGTCCTTAAAGTATTTGAGCCAACTGAATTGCATAACCTTTTTAGGCACTATTATAGTATCCCCTGGTTCCATTTCAATGCTTTTAAAGGAGCCAAATCCCCACCTGTGTGATGAGCTGTCCCAGTTAAATAATCCGAATTTCTCCTGTTTTTTACTTATTACAGTGCCATCTGCCCGCACAATATAAAGCTGTTTCTTGTCTGCATTTCCTGTAATTCCGCCGACCAGGTTCAGATAATCACCAACATCACCGCCTGCCCTGTGGATAATTGCGTTCGGATTATATACCTCCCCTATGACAAAGACAGAATCAGGCCTTTTCCCTACAACAAGCCTGTCACCAGGCCTTAGCTCGAGATCATTATCACCAGATGGCATAAGTATCGCTTCAGAGATATTAATTATCATACGCCCTGTTGGCTCAGCCTGTTTTAGTTTTTCAAGCATCTCTTTTTTTGCATTAAGTGTCTGAAGCGCAACAGTGGCCTGGCTAGCATCAAGCGATGTATCAGCGGAATAGGCGCTTATTGTGAATATATCCTGCTCAAGCCTTTCTATGTATTCCCTTTTCCTCTCTGACTGTATCTCTTTTACTGATTCACGGGTAAAAACAGCCCCATAGGGATAAGCCTCTTCTGTCAGACCACCCGCCCTTCCTATTACTGACGAGATGGTTTCACCATCCTTAAAGCTGTATTCACCGGGGAACCTGAACTCGCCTTCAAGATATACCTTTTTTTCAAGGGATGTTTTATATCTGGGTATCTCCCTTATGAAGACCTTATCATCCTCCTGAAGGGTGATATTATCCTCGGGATAACCCTCTATTGCCCTTTTAGGTGAAAAATCTATCGTGACAACATCTGCCCCTGAATCACCAGAAAGCACACGGGTAATCTCGCCTTTTTCAAGATAGGCATCCTTAGTTGTATTGCCTGAAGCAAAGATTAGATCCTTGACTGTCATATCTTTATAAAGCCTAAATATTCCGGGATTTCTCACTGCCCCGCTTATCGACACCTCCGGTATGTTCTGCTTTTCCCATGTATTGTAAATAATGATCCTGTCTCTGTCTTGAAGTGACAGATTCTCCCCCTCATCTCCACTCAGCATCTTTCCCAGATCAAATGGCCTGATTTCCGGATCGAGGTTTGGAGGGGCAAGCCGAACAATTTCGGCCTGGGGAAGATATGACTCCGGTAAGAGGTAATCGTATGAAGGTATAATATCCCTGATTTTCATACCATCCTTTAACTCATATTCATTGGGGTATTTGACATTACCCTCAAGATAAACCACCTTTTCTATATTTTTATGTACCGGGTATATTTTAACCAGGTCGCCATCTTTAAGGACTGTTTTCAGGTTCTGAGCTGTCTTGTCATTGGATGGATCAATATCAAAGCTGACCACCACTCTTCCCTTTTGCCCAACAATTCTCTCGACTATAATATTTTGAAGATGGCTTGTCGGAAGCAGCCCTCCTGCATACTCTATTACCTGATCCAGTGTCTGCCCCTCTTTTATCTCATAAATGGCTGGTCTCTTGACATGACCGGCAACCGCTACTGTCGGGCCAATAACAGGCACAAACACCGTGTACCCCTGTTTAAGGGTAATATCATCACCCTTTGCCCCGCGGATAAAAAAATCATACAGATCGATTTTCTTTATCAGCTCGCCATTATTCAAAACACTGATATTTCTGAGTGTGCCATTCTTATCGGGGCCTCCTGATGCATACAGGGCCGAGACAACGGTTGAAAGAGAACTCAGGCTGTAAGTGCCAGGGCTGTTTAACTCCCCGACCATGAATATATCAATGGATTTAAGGGCATCCATCGTAATATTCATTTTAAAATCTGGATAATACTCCTTGAACCGTTTGTATAGAAATTCTTTCAGTTCAGAAAATGTCAAACCACTGACCGTAAGGGTCCCCAGCCTGGGGATGGTAATAGTGCCATCCCTTGATACGGTTGCATAATGTGATTCCTCAACATTACCCCAGATATTTACTGTAAAAGAATCCCCTGGGCCGATAAAATAATCACTTCCTACAGGCACATTTTTTTCAGGAGTAAAGGATGGGATTGAGGATGATTTCTGTGTAAAAAAATCATACCCGAACTGTCGTATCTTCTTATCAATGCTTGATGGAAATTGTCCTGAAAATATCTCTTCAAGTCTGGAAATCTTTTTTTCTTCATCCTTTTTTATTAAGGTTTCTTCTTGTGTAGCCTTCTCCTCTTTTAATTCAATCAAAGAGGCTAATTCAGGGTATTTTTCCAGCCATATCCTTTTTTCATTCACAGAAAGGCTGTTTATAAGCCTGGATTTTTCCATATACCCTAGGTTGCTCAGGATAATCATCCTCTCCTTATCATCAATCATTGTAAAAAGATCTATTTTATCTTCGTCTTTAAGGGTCTGGAATATCTTCTGTTTTTCCTTATCGGTAAGTGTAGTGAAAATCCCCCTTCTCTGTGCCGGAGAAAGATGGCTAAACAGATCCTGCTTGTCTGCATCATCAAGCTTTTCAAATAACAGGCGAAGCTCTTCTGCACTGAGACCACTTATAATCTCATTCTTAATCGATTCTCCTAATGACCTTTTGTATCCATAATCCTTAATACCTGTGCCAAGTGTGCTTATTGAGGTAACCCCTGTTTTTTCCTTTATTTTCTGTTCTAATGCAGACACTGAAGTCTGGGCAAAAGTGTATTGGGTAAAAAATAATAAAAAATTAAATGTAAAAAACAAAATGGGCTTTATACAATTTCGGCGTGAAAAAGAGATCATCGTAAAGACACCTTTCATACATGATTTAGTAATATTTCTTTTTTGAGAAAACCGGCCAGATTTAATTTACCAAGCATCAGCGGGTA
>CAYWRH010000199.1:0-5337 GCA_964460435.1 uncultured Desulfatiglans sp. | reverse complement strand
CATAATAAACATGATCAACAGCATAGATAAAATTGACTATGTTGTCAATAAAATTATCTGCAGATATGTTTACTTTACATATCCACTATATTTTTTTATTGGAATCAATAATCCTTATCCTTATATGGGGTGAGTAGTTACGTTTTCGGAATAATTTATTAGTCATTTTGAAAACTCCTTTAAGTTACAGGTTAGTGTTAAAAAACATCAACTCATAAGCCCTAAAGAAATGCCAAGAAACCCTACTAAAACTTGATGAAACTACTTTGGCGATGGATGAAGTATGTGGAATATTCGCAGTATATGGAGTTTGGTTTTGCATGTCAATTGTAAATTTGATTTGATTAGAATTTCCATTACTTTGCATCTTTTAACCGGTTGCGCTTAAACTCAACATCCTTTTGAATGATAGTTTTAAAACTCTACTCATATGATGCCTTTGCAAATAAAGCATGATGATGTAATATTTATTTGAATGTTGTTGGTTTGCTTCGCTTAACCCAACCGAGCTCGTTGTATCTAGTGTCAGAATTTAATGTACTTTAATGCATAAAATTATTTGTGTATACATCATAAAATTCACAGATTATTTACAGTAAAAAACTGCACTTTATATTGAAATCGATGAAGCTATAACAGATACGCCCTGCGAGTCTTTGTATTCAGGGTCTTTTGCGGTTACATTTGTCACTAATTATGGCGGCAATTGTAATTAATGTTAATATTCTTTATTTTTGATTCAAAAACAGGCGGAGATATTTCAAAGGTTTACAATGTAAGGATAATAGGATTATCCCTTATCCCGTGGTATGCATTTTAAAAGTGAAGTATGTTGATCATATATAGAGTGTCAACAAAAAGTTATGAAGCATGCTCAACCAGGGCCTTGAGGGAGGGGGTTATTCAAAGCCCTGGAAAGAGCATGCATACTCTTTTATTGCACCGGATTTTTAACTCTGCCGAGAAAAAGGATTGATCCTGTCTGATTATCGCGAATCAGATATATGAATGGCCGATCAATAATGATTTCCAGCGGGTCAGGTAATGAGGTAAGGTACATAGTTACTGCTGTAGCAGCGGATGCCTCTGTACCGGCCTCGTCAAGGGTTATTGATGCCTGGTGAATTACCTTTTCAATAGACAGGTCTAATCTCCCATCCATTCCGGAAAAATCAGCCACGCCAGGGACAAAGGCATCAATAATGCCCATATCAGAAAGGGTTTCTGACAGGTCGAGTTTTGTCTCATATTCAAATTTAGGCATTCTTAAATCGACTTCCTGTATTTCAATGGAATTTACTATTTCATCAATAGCCGTAGAAGAAAGGTTCAGTTCAAAATTAACAAACATGCCGTTATCCGGGACTATAATAAGCATGGAAAAGGCATCTCCATAGTAGGGCAACTGCACTGCTGTGTAATCAGCTCCCCTTACCGCTGCATATTTCTCACCATTTTCACCACTGCCTTCCTTAGGGATCATCATGGGAACTGTCACAGTTGTTTCATCATCAAGGTGAAAAACGCCATCATATGTATGAACGGGGTCAAAGGGTATCCCCCAGGAGGCATTAAAATAAATAGTATTTGTGAGGACGAGCCTTGTTTGGTTTGTTACATCATTTTGAGCAAGAAGGTCCTTGATTTTATTCTCAGTCTGTTCTGCTACCCAGCCATTTATTGCAAGTCTAGCCTGTTCAGGATTATTCATGAAATCAACCAGTCTGATACCTGCGCCATAATTGATCATAAGTGTATCAAGGTATGTATCAAGAAATGAAAAATCCTTCTGCCCCCAAACTTCATTGCTGATGTTCAACTTCAGGTATTTATCATCATTTGCGGGATCACCCTGATTCCGGTTGTTCAGGTCAAGACCAAGCTCGTTGAAGAGCGAATGCAGTTTTTCCTGATAGAAACTGAACCTCATTGTATCGGCTATCTGGGTTTCTGTCTGGTTTTTCGCCCCTGCCCAGGTCATGGCCATGGCAATCGAGATGCTGTATGGAGAAAAAAAGATATTTTCTGATTCATTGCTTATGCTATGGTATAAATCAAAGGCGAAGGAATTATTGTCAGCCACAAATGAATTTAATTCATCTCCGGTATTGTCAGGATCAAGCTCCCTTGATTCGGGGGATGAGATGAATAAGGAATATCCAGCGCTTTCGGGTTCATCATCTGAATGTGTGGCAGTGCCGTTGCCGTCACCATTACATGCGGGTAAAACCAGAAGAGCAGCAATCAAAAAATATAAATGTCATATTTTCATTTGCTTATACCTCCGATTAGTTGCTTAAAAAACCATGACCTGCACATCAATCACCATCCTGGAAAATCAGTGTGTTTACAGAATTTTCAATGTCATCAATATTTGCTGATCGAAGAGCTTCATGGGTTACCGCATACACATGCTCATCAATAAAAAGCCCGCGTAACCAGTATCCGTTATTGTAGGTTTGTGATGTATCCTGAGCAGTGCTTATGCGGCCAAGATAGTCGAAACCATTTTCAATAGAGATACGGTATACATACAGCCCTGTGAATGTATGCGCTCCATTAGAATAGGGGTATTCCGGTTCCACCTGATGCTCATATAAGTCAACTGGTATGGCCAGGAGATTGTTTGTCTGCCAGAAGGTAAATGCCTTGTGGTTAACTAATGCCTCTGAATCTGTGCCCCTGTCACCTATTGTTTGAGTGTGCAGCAGTTGAGGGTTGGTAAAATCCGTGATATCAAATATAGATAGCTGCAGACCCTGATACCATGCTGTCCCTTTATCTGACAGCACATCCTTTCCTAATGTAATAAGATGATTTTCATCTAATGGATGGATATAATTTGAGTAACCAGGCACCTCAAGTTCGCCTGCAATAACCGGTTTTGATGGGTCAGTCAAATCAATAGTAAAAAGAGGGTCAATGCTTTCAAAGGTGACAAGAAAACCATGATTTCCAATGAATCGTGCAGCATAGATATCTTCACCAGGCGCAAGGTCTTCAAGTTCACCTATAACTCTGAGACTGTTACCTGTCTCACTAAAACAATATATATTGCTTCTCAGACTTGATCCCCATCCGCCGGTGCTTGTGGCGACCCTGAGCACATCATTATATTCACCAAGAGAGAACTGATTCAGTATCCTGCCTTTCGCCTCTCCGGCGCCTTTTAAAATTGCATTTTCACCTGTAAGGGAAAATTTGAACAGAGATGTAGTGTAAAAGTCTTCATTCCTTATATCATATATCCCGGGATTCCATCTTGAGGCGGCTATGTATAAAGCCTTTTCTGATGCATACACGGTGCTGGCATCGGCAATAAGCCCTTTGCTTTTTAAACCTGTTGATAGATTATCCAGGTTGAGGCTTATTATACAGGTGATGCTTCCGCCTCTTGTCTCAGGGGTGCGATAAAAATTCTCAGGTGTTATAAGAGGCGCATTATTTACAACATTTCCAGCTTTATCAATAGCCTGATAATATGGAATCAGATCATCAAGTGACATGGATTCCATTGCCTGCCTATTTAAAGTGACGGCATTAGCCCTGCCTGTGCTTGTTCCATCATAGGTCATTTGAAGTGGGGGTAAATCAGGCAGGAACTGCTGTATTATGTGGAGTCTTCCATTAATGAGTCTGGATGAGACCATCCATCCATCAAACCTCCATTCGCTGATACTTTCAGGCGCTAAAGGGTTTGATACATCCATTATTAAAACGCCTGTCTTTCTATGTACCGGCAGCCAGTATGGAAATCCCATGCTCCAGAGAAAGCCGGAATCCTGCTCTATCCAGTCGAGATGGGTAATGTTTCCGTCAGGGTTATAAAAAATAACCAGTTTCTCATTGTACAGGTAGAGCGATTCAACACTCCCGTTAACATCTATTCTGCCTGATATATTCATTGAATCAGCGGGAACTGCCTCAACAATAAGGACGGCATTATCGCTTGCAATATACAGGTATTGACCATCTGTCTTTACCCTGTCTGACTCATCTACTCCTGTTTCCTGTACATTGGTCGTTGAATGCCCTGAACCGTATGTGTCAGAAGAAAAATTACTGATTGCAGCTGTTGCTGTTGCTACATCACTCCTTGCTTCTGAATACACATTATATGGAATAGCCTTTTCACTGAACTCATTTTTAATATATGTCTCAACCTCTTTCCAGCTGGCAAAGATGGCTGGCCTGGGATTCCCGACATCAGTGCCACCCGCAAACGGCCCGGAATTGCAGCTGTTTAAGAACATTGCACAAAATAAAGATAGCAATACAAAACAAAAGGATGAAAACCATTTTTTATTAAGGGACATCTCTCCCTCCTCCGGTCTATTTTGTTAAGGGAAAAGCCTGTATATTGATTTGTATAACCTGATCCGGATCTTTAACCTCACAGGCAAGCTTCAGAAGCTCTTTTCTGAATGCTATGATTCTCTGCTTAAGTTCCGGGAATTTATCTTTTCTAACGCTCAAGATTACCGCGCTGATATCCCTTTCATCAGAGGGATAACGTTCAATGGCCTCCATGCCAAGTTTCATCACCTCTTTATGATAGTTTGTAATAATAAGAGATTTAACTTCTGGCCCTGTAGAAACAACAGTGTCGGCCTGTTCCCAGAGACCTTTTTTGTTCCTTCTGATCAGGCCAAGCTCCTGCAATACATCAAGCGCCTTTTCTGCCTCCCTTGCAGTGATACCAGGGTTTAATGACTGTGCTATTTTTTCGGCCGTAATATTGTGATCGCCAAAAACCACAATTTCACGTATTGCAGGGTAATACCACTTTGAAAAATATGCATAGCCAGCCTTATCGATCCTGTGGGACTTAAGGTAACCGTTTACTGTCATCATTTTTTTATAGTAATAATCCTTGTCATCATGGCTTGATGCCTGATTCATGAATACAAGGTTCTCAAAATATTCCCTTTCCTGTTTTTTTAGTTCAAAGCCCTTTGCCACCTTACCGATCCCCTCATTTGAGAGATTTCTCTTGCCGTCTATTATCAGTTTTAAAAAATTGGGCGATGAAAAGCCGGCTTTTCCAGCAAAGACCCTGTATGAAAAGAGGTAATTCCTCTGCTTTTTGTATTCGAACAGATCTTTAAGAAATGCCCTGTAATCATGATAGTCAAAGATGCTGGGCCTTTCTTTTCCCATTTTTACGGAACTGTTATCTGAAGATATCATATGCGTAACCTGTTATTGTGTGTAAAAGATATCATTTATAATCTGCCATTACCATGTAAATAATAATCAAAATTGATTATCTGTATTCTAGTGAATACACTAAAATAATAAAAAAAGTTTCAATATGTCAATTCTTTTTTGATTATG
>CAYWRH010000198.1:0-5494 GCA_964460435.1 uncultured Desulfatiglans sp. | reverse complement strand
TATCCAAATGGCCTTTTCTAAACAAATTTATACTAATATGGGTGAGTAGTTACGAAAATAGTTAAGAAAAAATTATATATTTTTCTGTAAAAATAATTGGCTAACCCGGCAATCAAGGTGATTGGGTGGTTTTTCTTGCCGATTGAAATTCTGCAACATCAATGGTCTTCATACTTTATCGACCATCGGCAACATTAATCCGCCAACCCCTTTTCGCAGGCGTTAAGACAAGACATCTGACAATAAATCAATAGAACCGACGTATAAAACGACGAAAAATAGAATAGATAGCTACTCAGCAGATGAATTACAAAAAGAGCTTCGACCTATTGCTTCGCTAATAAGTAAATCCGAAAAAGCACAGCAGAAACTCAAGCATAGAACATGGTAGCATACAATGCTGAAAGACAACCTCAAAGCATTGCGTTATGCGTATGCGTTGATGAATAAGGATAATAAAACGGAAAAGTTAACACAGGAAGATTTACAGGAAGCCCTCAAATCATTAGCTTCTATGATAAGCAAGACCGAGAAAACTCTGCCAAAATTCTCACCTGGAACTTCACATCACACATTACAGCGAAACAGGCTCAATTCACTGGTCATAGCGGCATCACTTATTAAGGACGAGTTAGAAAAATGTTGATTCTGCATATTTGGTACATTCATATATTAAGGAAAGGCTGAAGTTACCCTGTTGATATAAAATCTGTAATTTTTATATATTGAAATTGGCTGGATATTTCCGTATCTTTTACCTCTGATTCAATTACTAATGGGAGTCTTAACAATTAATAAAGGTTTCTCAAACACAGGAGCAGGGCAATGACTAATAAAAAAAATAATCTACATTATGTCAGACTGAATCTTCATTTTATTAACCTCTTTGTAACACTCCTTGCTTTATCTATTTTTTTAACATTTATGCCCGATACGGCTTTTTCCGGTACCGTGGAACGAAGCTGCAAGGGTGCTCAAATGATCCAATATGAGATTGATGGAAAAAAATATACACATATAGAACCCTTTATTTACAGCGCCAAGGGTGTAAGTGAAGGGGCAATACCAAGTCCTGTCAAAGCACGTGAACGGGCTTGTAGAGATGTGGCAAAAATGGCATACAGCGCTGCCAGACGGGAAAGATTACTGAATATCGCCTGCACTAAACATCCTGACTCAAATGGGATTGTAATCTTTATGGGTGGTATTGGACGCAGTGAAGATGAGGAAAAAACCTATGGTGGTTCTGCATCTCCACCTGAATTCCAGTGCAGGAACGGAAAGCTCTATACCCTACCTACTTGCGGGGATGGTAAATTAGAAGGAGTAGAAGAATGTGACGACGGCGCGAACAACTCCGATGTAGGTCCAAATGCCTGTCGGACAAACTGCATACTGCCACGATGCGGGGATGGTGTAACTGACAGGAATGAACAATGTGATGATGGGTGGAAAAACAGTGATGAGATACCAGGGGCATGCCGCACGAACTGTAAAATGGCCTATTGCGGTGATGAAGTCCTGGATATATCTCAAGGTGAAATGTGTGATGATGGCAATAATGATGCCTATGACGGATGTCATCAGTGCCAAAAATGCGTTCTGCCTAAAGATAACCTTGATATAAACAGTGACACTAAGTTATGTGCAGGCACTTACACCCTTCGCGATCCTGGTAATGACGGCCTTATCCGAGTTACAGGCAATGATATAACCCTTGATTGCAGGGGCAGCAGGCTTACCGGGTCTGGCAAGAGAGGAACAGGTATTTTAGTAACCGGATCTAATGTTGTTCTGAGGGGATGTACTGTAAGCGGTTTTGGGACAGGCATTGAAATAAAGGGGCCAAATGCGGTTGTATTTGATAACAATGTCTGCGGTAACAGTATTGACTTTACAAAAAGTACAGATATGCTTTTTCCGGCAAGAAACACCTGTAAAAATGTGAGCGATGGTTGGAATGAGGCAGGTAAAACAGGTTGCAGCTCAGATTGCCCTTAATCTGTGGTTGTAAAGAGCATGTTATGAAAAAACCAGATCATATAAAAAAAAGTATCCAGGCGGCCCTTCTTAATGTATGCAAGGATTCTGAATCAATGCTAATCGGACTCACTGGCGGCATTGCCACCGGTAAAAGCACTGTGGCTGAAATGTTCAGAACACTCGGGGCGGTAATTATTGATTTTGATATACTTGCACGAAGGGTTGTTGAACCGGGCAGAAAATCATATGAGCTGATAACCAACTTTTTCGGTAAAGAGATATTAAACCCGGATATGACAATAAACAGAAAAATATTATCCGGGATTGTCTTCAATGACGAATTTAAAAGGGAAAGGCTCGAATCCTTTACCCACCCGTTCATCTGGGATGAATTCATTGCTCTAACAAAAGAGGCCATATCCCGTGATAATAAGGCAATTATCCTTGCTGTTATACCCCTTTTAATAGAGGGGGGTATGCAGGATGTATTTCAAAAAATAATCCTTATCTACTCCTCACCTGAAAAACAAATACAGAGGCTCATGGAAAGAGATGGGATCACTAAAGAGATGGCACAGAAGATACTTGATGCCCAGATTCCGATTGATCACAAGCTGAGCTATGCAGATTATATTATAGATAACAGTGGCGCCATTGATAGGGCAGGTAGAGATGTCAATCTTGTATGGAAAGAGCTTATGCAGCTACAAAGCAATAAATAATCCAGACACACTATTCACCAGGCTTCTGTTTTACAACAAGGTGATTCTCCTTAAGCACGCCCAGGCTTTCATACTCTGTATCCTCGATTACCATATTAAAACCTGTTGCCATGGGAATGGTGCCCATAGCATTCCAGATAATTTTTAAATCATCACCCCTGTCAAGGAGCGCCTTTGAAAGGAGAATGGAGATGGTATTTTGCACCTCATCATCAGTTACATTTGAGAAACGAACTGCCGATTTATTTACAGGCGCCTTTGGAGGCAGTTCACTCTTCTTGCCTGAATCATAATCTCCTTCAAGACCCGCCTGCCCGAGAAGGGCATCAATATCATCCTGTGCCAGTAGTTTATCCCCGGTTGTCATACCTTCCATTATTTGTCCTTTTTCCTGGAATATGCTTTCTCATAAGCATGTGAACCCTGATATTTTTAATAGAATAAATACACTATGCCTTTTTATACAGATTATCGGCAGAAATATATTTTTTATTAAAATTAAATAGGTACAGAAATAAAAATCTCAGAAAGGGAGGTATAATGCCCTGATCAAAATAGATATCAATATAACTTACTAATATTTAATTAACTTAATCAATGATTATTTGGCAAGAATAGAGCCGATATACTGGTCAAGCAGTTTACGTTCGTTTATATTCATGTCAATAAACTTCAGCCCCATGCCCGCAGGATTGTCAGGCTCTTTATCATCCCTGTTCACCCATGCCACAACACAGTTGATCTTTAATTGCTCCTCAATGCCGGGCAGTTTAAGCTTAAGGATGAATGATTCTCCTTCAGGAAGCGGATTGGATGTCTTAATAAAAAGTCCGCCCTTGCCAATATTGTGGGTATAGGCATTTACAAAACTATCATGGTCTTTATATGAAAGGGAGAGGGTCTTCTTGATCCTCTGCTCCTCCCTTGAAGAGAATTCTGAGACCCTGCCATTCATGGTGGTAAATCTGCTTACAAGGGTTTTTAATATGAATCTGAAATCTGATGAGAGTTTATTGAATTCCCTGTCAAGGGTATCCCTGTCTATGGCGGCGATAACCGTAGTGCCCACAGCAACAGCAGAGGCTGTCCGCTTGGTGTTTCCAATAAAGGCCATCTCTCCGAACACATCACCAGCCTTTAGGTTGCTTAACACATATTTTTTATCGTCTATGGTCCTGAATATCTCAACATTTCCTGAAAGAATAATATATACCCAGTCACCAGGGCTATTCTCTTTGAAGATAATCTGCCCGTCAGTATAGGTCTCTTCGTTTGCAAGCATAAACATTATCGCGGCCCTCTTGAAGCTGTATTCTTTGAATTAAAAACCTTTTTCCAGATGATTTTTTCATTTCAATATTTAATAAAACATATTAAATAGCTTATCATGCTTTTAGCACATATACAGGCCTAAAAAAAGGCTTTTTTTATCAATTAAAGAAGATGATCTTGGAGTATTAATGATAGATAGCCTGTTTTTAACATTCCGACGCTGGAGAGCCATTTATGAACAGGATATGCCTGCTGAAAAATGAGATACTTGAATACCCCTGGGGTTCAAAGAGTTTTATACCTGCACTGCTTGGAATAAAACCGCCATATCTTAAGCCACAGGCAGAGCTGTGGATGGGCGCTCACAAAAAGGCGCCATCAATGGTAGCGGTTGATAACAGGTGGATCCCCCTGAACAGGCTTATAGAAGAACATCCGGATGATATCCTTGGCAGATCTGTATCAGAATATTTTGATGGAAAGATGCCCTTTTTATTCAAGGTGCTTTCTGCTGCAAAGCCACTTTCCATACAGGCCCATCCTGATAAGGGGCAGGCCGAAGCAGGCTTTAAGAGGGAAAACAAAAATCACATGCCTTTGGATGCAGCTAACAGAAATTACAGGGATAAAAATCACAAGCCTGAACTTATATGTGCACTGACTGAGATGTGGGCGCTCAAGGGTTTCAGGGAGCCTGATGAGATCATAAGATTATTTGAACCCCTTGAAAAAATATTGGGCAAAGGATTTATCAGTATGCTGAAAGAAAATCCCGATAAATCAGGAATTAGGGCCTTTTTCATGGGCCTTATGAATATGGAAAGATCTAAAGCAGCCGTTCTTGTTAACGATGCAATAAAGGCTATTCAGCCATTAAGGGGCAAAGAAAAGGCATATGAATGGATGTACAGGCTTAATATAGAATATCCTGGTGACACAGGTGTGCTTTCACCACTTTACCTTAATGTGCTCAGGCTTGCTCCAAGCGAAGCAATATTTCTGCCGGCAAGAGAGCTTCATGCATACCTGTCAGGGTCAGGGCTTGAGATAATGGCAAATTCTGACAATGTATTGAGGGGAGGTCTTACACAGAAACATATTGATGTAGAGGAACTCTCTAATATACTTTCATTCTCTCCTGACAAACCGCAGGTAATTACAGGCGATAAGAATGGTGAATTTGAAACCATTTATAATAGCCGATCAGAGGAATTTATCCTCTCCCTTATCACTCTTTCCGGTCATGACCCTGTATATAAAAAAGAGGGAGACAGGGGTATTGAGATAATGCTGTGCACAGAGGGTAAGGCCACCATCACCGATACCTTTGACGGCAACTCCCTTGATATAAAAAAGGGTGTATCACTGCTTGTTCCTGCTGCTGTCAGGGGATATTGTATAGAGGGAAAGGCCACTATCTATAAGGCCTCTGTGCCTTTAAAAAAGCCAGTTAAAAATTTATAATGATTGCAATAAGTTCATACTCTATTTCGATATTGAACACCAGTATTGAACAG
>CAYWRH010000197.1:0-5560 GCA_964460435.1 uncultured Desulfatiglans sp. | reverse complement strand
TGAAAACAGCAAAATAAAAACAATATCAAGAGGATAATAAATGCTAATCTCTTCTGGAAAAAAGCGGCATAACACTTGCTTTTAAATTTACAACATAATTAAAAAAAGGCTGCGGCCTAATAAAAGTAAAGGAGAAAAAAATGAGAAAAAATGTTTATAAATCTATTGTACTGACTGCTCTTGCTATATTAACCTTTAGGTGCTTGCCTGTTTTAGCTGAGGATGAATCTCCTGTATCGGCTTATGCAGATGTTACAACGCTTTCACAATATGTATGGCGTGGTTATGCACTAAGTGATGACAGCATTGTGATACAGCCAACTGCAACTGTATCATACAAAGGTTTCAGTTTTAATCTTTGGGGAAACATTGATACAGATTCAAATGACAATGCCTTTAATGAGACCGATATGACATTATCCTATGACTTTTCATTCGATAAGGTCAGTATGGGGCTGGGCTATATTTATTACGCACTTGAGGGCGCTGATTCACAGGAATTATATTTGTCATTTGGCCTGGATACCATTCTTTCACCAAGCCTGAAAATCTACAGGGATTTTGATGAATTTGATAGCTGGTATATAAGTCTCGCGATTGGTCATTCTTTTGCATTTTCAGATTCCCTTGCGCTTAATATCTCCGCTGCAGCAGGGTATTATGATTATGATGATTATGATTACAGTGAACTCCATGATGGATCAATAACAGCATCAATGACCTTTCCTCTAAATAACTATATCAGCATTACACCAAAGGCATCATATACCTTTGGACTTTCAAGTGAGGCCAAAGATGAAATAGAAGATATCGATGCTGACTCTGCCCATTTTTTTGGCGGAATAACCTGCGCTATTGCTTTCTAATATATTAACCTGTATTTAGATAAACAACCCCTCCTGAATATAATCAGGAGGGGTTGTTTATTTATTGTAAATCCTGGGTTGCAAATATCCTTTTTTTAAAATAACCTCCGGATGAGAGTAATTCTATTTATAACAGGATATTGTCTTTGTCTTTAACCTGTTGGCGGAGTTATGAAAGAATATAAGGTATGGATAAGCAGCCACAAAAAATCAGGGGTATGTTTGGCCGTATCTCAAAGAGATATGACCTGTTGAACAGGATCATCTCCTTTGGCTTTGATACAAGATGGCGCAGATTTATGATCAAGATGGCACAGCTCCCTGAAAGGGGCAGGGTACTTGATGCAGGCTCAGGAACCGGTGATATTGCCATTGAGATCAAACAAAGGTATCCTTTATTAAGTGTTGCTGCCGCTGATTTAACATATGAGATGCTCGCAGTTGGGAAGAAAAGGCGAGCAGTTGGTGATATAGGGTGGTGTCAGGCAGATGCCCTGAAACTGCCCTTTCCCGATGCTGTCTTTGATGCGGTGACATCCGGATTTCTGGCAAGAAATGTCACTGATATGGCTCTCATGTTCAGGGAACAGGTGCGGGTACTCAAGCCTGGAGGAAGACTTGTATGCCTGGATACAAGCCCTGTGCCTTGCAATATGATTAAGCCGCTTGTGCTTTTTTATTACAGGCTGATAATCCCTCTTGTTGGGTTTCTGATTTCAGGAGAAAGGGATGCATACAGTTACCTCCCTGAAACTACAATAAAGTTTGTAAGGCCTGATTGCCTCGTTATGATACTTAAAGAGGCAGGGCTTACAGATGTAAAATACAGGAGCTTCATGTTCGGAAATATTTCTGTGCACTGGGGCGTAAGGCCGGTTTAAACAAAGAGGAGAGGGACATGCTTTTACAGGATGAAGTTGCCAGATATGACAGACAGATAATGATGCCCGAGATTGGCATAGAAGGTCAGGAGAGGCTTAAAAATGCAAGGCTATTTATAGCAGGCGCAGGCGGGCTTGGTTCCCCTGTATCCCTGTATCTTGCTGCTGCCGGCGTGGGGACACTTGTCATCGCTGATAATGACCGTGTTGAGATTAGTAACCTTAACAGGCAGATTCTCCACTTTACAAAGGATATAGGATCAAAAAAGGTGGAATCGGCCAGGGAGAAGATAAATTCATTAAATGAACACACAAGGGTTGAGGTTTTTGACCAGACAATAGATGATGACAATATTTTAGACATAACCAGCGGTTGTGATGCTATTATTGATGCAATGGATAACATTGCAACAAGATTTGTGCTGAACAGGGCAGCAATAAAACAGGATATCCCCCTTTTTCACGGGGCTGTAAGCGGACTGGAGGGAAGGGTCACAACCATTATCCCCGGCAAAACTGCCTGTATAGGATGCATGTACAGGGATGATGCAAAATCGGAAAAATTTCCTGTTCTTGGCGTTACGCCTGGAGTAATAGGTATCTTACAGGCTACGGAGGTTATTAAATATCTTGCCGGCATGGGTCAGTTACTCACTAACAGGCTTCTGATATATGACGGTATGGATCTTAGTTTCAGGGAGTTTAAGTTGAGCAGGAACCCTGAGTGCAGGATATGTAATAGAGAGAAGGTTTGAAAGAATGGGCGTATCAGTATTTCTTCACAGGATATTTCAGAAGTATTGCGATAACCTCGAAAAAATAGAGGTAAAAGGCTCTACTGTTTATGAATGCCTTAGTGAGATGATTAATTTATATCCTGATCTTGAGAAGGCAATTTTTGTGGATAAATACAGGCTTCACCCGCTTATAGAGATATATGTGAATTCATCAAGCGCATATCCTGATCCATTAAAAAAAGAGGTTCATGATGGTGACAAAATACATATTATACATACACTTGCAGGAGGATAGATTAAAGTGATGTCAGAAGGTTGCAGGTTTTAACAAGTTATGGCAGAGGTGATTAAACCATTTCCAAGGATAAAAAATATCATACCGATCCCAATACCATTTAATGAGGTGCCTTATCTCCTTACAGCAAATATCTATGCCCTTGGCAAAGAGGAGATAACGCTTATCGACGCAGGGCCGGATATCCCCGGCGTACTTCAATTTATCATGGAGAGCTTTAAAAGAGAGGGGCTTATATTTAACAATATAAACAGGATAATACTGACACACGGACATATGGACCATTTTGGTCTTGCCTCTGAGATTATAAAACAGCTTGATCATCCTGTTGAGATATATATTCACCCGGAAGGGATATGGAAGATATCCTCGGAATTTTTAAAAAATGAGATATGGGCAGATGAGCTTGACCAGCTTAAAGAGATGGCAGGCATACCTGATGATGTGCTTGGCGCTATGAAGAGGGGCATCAGAAAATATTACAGCATAGCAAAACCCATTGATGTGCCTATAGCAATGGAAGATGGCCATATATTTAATGGCGAAGGGTACTCTCTCCGGACGGTTTTTACACCGGGGCATGACCCTGGCTTATGCTGTCTGTATGAGCCTGAACAGCGGATACTGTTCAGCAGTGATCATATTATTAAGAATCTCACACCAAAACCCATACTGGCCATGAACCGCGACAGGATGAGAGATAAAAACTATAAGGGGCTGGTTGCCTATCTGAAATCCCTTGACCGGGTATCTGAAATGGATATCAGGTATCTCTTCCCCGGTCATGGTGAATACATTGATGATATGCAGCCTGTTATTGCCATGTACAGAAGACTTTATACAGAGAGGATGGAGCAGGTATTTAATGCAGTAAGAAAAAATGAGGTGCCTGTATATTATCTCGTCAGGGATGTGTTCCCTGGTGTTGAAAAGGCAGATGTGTTTATTGCCCTTTCAGAGATATTCTCACACCTTGAGGTGCTTGAATCAGAAAACAGGGTTGAGGTAAAAGACCCTGGCCTGCCCATCATTTACAGGGCATTATAGGTCGATTACAAAATAAAAGGCCCTCTGCCAGACAGTCTCTGACAGAGGGGTTTTTGTTTATATTATCAATTCCATCTTTGGGTTATCGTTGTCAAGGATTTTATAGCCTGCCCTGCCTCCGCAGAATCTCTTTATCAGCTCAACCGCCTCGATGCATATCTTCTCTGTTTCATCCCTTGTAATTGGCGGCAGGCCGTCAATATTCATCTCAAAGGCAGTTGTTGAATTCTTAATGGATGTATGCTCTGCCTGTCTCCAGCTCCACCGCCTTACAAGGCAGTTGTTCCCTTCTGTAAAGATTATCTCCCCCGGCTCAGTCTTTTCCGTTATATCAGTGCCAAACGGAGTAAAAGTCTCTTTGCCTGTAGCCCTTCTAAGTGAGATATCCCCCTGTACAACATCTATTGCATGTGCCCCTGCAGTAATTATGTGCCTTATAGATAAGATATTGCCAATATCAACAACGGTGTTAATGGCGGGCAGTTCATTATTGTTTAATACCCTTCTCACCATCCCTTCAATGGATGACCTGAACTTGGCCGGTTTTGCCCCGAACAGCCTGTATGCCTCTCTCCAGGAGCTGATCCTTGGGTGAGATGCCGGGTCATCAGTATTTACTAGGTTATGCAGTGCCTTTTCAGCGTCCCTCAGCATGGATAAAAGTTCCGCGGGCGAATCATTTACCTTTATATCAAATGCGAGAACCACACCGCGGCAGTATCCGGGAAACATCTCAAAGATTTCTTTATCGATTGAATAAAAAGTATTACCCATTATTTGCCTCCAATTATATTATTATTTAGATAGCTGCTGGTAACACGATAGACCTGATCAGCCCTGTCAGACTCAGCAGGCAGGGCTTTACGCAGTCTTTCAAGATATTGCCTCTCTTTTACAATCTCAAGGCTTCGCCTGTAGTTAAGGTCATAAACCCATCCCATCTGGTAGAGCTTAAAGTCATTTAAAGACCTTAAGTTTTTTACCTGTGCGATTCTCCCTGATGCAAGGGGGTTAAAGACCTCATCTGAAATGGTCTCAGTATCTGGCAGATGCAATTCCAATACTTTGTTTGTGCCGCTAGCTGCTGTCATGTAATAGTCGGTTACAATATACAGGATATCTATCTTGTCAGCATCCCTTATCAGTTTTAAAAATTCTATACTACCCGGATTAAATCCGGAAGGTATTGCCGGCATGTTATGGCACCCCACTGACTGGAGGATTATATCTTTGCATTTGTCAGGAAAACCGGCAAGAGCATCATGTTCTCTTATAATCATTACACCAAGGGCAGCATGGTTTTCAGATTTTGCATCTGAAAAGGTGCCATACCGTTTATACTGTTCAAACCTTCCTATATCATGGAGAATGGCGCATGCCTCTGCTAAAGAGATATCATCTTCATGAAGGGCAATGGCTTTTCCAAGATCAATGATTATATCCCTTACACGGCTGGTATGATTTTTCTTCAGTTTTACATTGGTGTCTGATTCCGGGTTGCCGTTTATAAATCCGGTTGTATATTCTTCAAACCACGTGGTCAAATTAACTAATGCTGTTTTCAAATCCATTTTAATATAGAAATACCTTCTTCAATTGATGCCATGTATGAACCTGAAATATATTTGTGTAATCTGTCATAAAATCAGGTTGTAAAGCAAGTTTTAGAATGCATTTGCATAAATGTGATTTACCACAATATGGTCATACTTTTTGCCGAATTATTGGTCGAAC
>CAYWRH010000196.1:0-5706 GCA_964460435.1 uncultured Desulfatiglans sp. | reverse complement strand
ATCCGCCTGAGCTACGGGGGCGTGGACTAGTCTTGTACCAAAAAATAATTAAAATGCAAGGTTTTTGTGCATTGGTTTTAAAATTTGAAAAAAATCTTGATTATGGTAATAAAAGAATTTATAAATTTAATTGATATTTGCTGGCTTAACATTATTTAGAATTAAGTTAAAAAAGATAACGGGGATGTAGCTCAGTTGGGAGAGCGGTACGTTCGCAACGTACAGGCCGTCGGTTCGATCCCGATCATCTCCACCATAATTATCCTTTTCGGTACGGGCAGATTCCGGTGAGAATTGCTTATAATCAGATGCTTTCCCTTATATTTCCTTTTACCGTTATTGAACTGAAAAATCATATACCTTTGGAGAATAATAAATGAAAAGAGATGGAGAAATTGACCGCAAGACCAATGAAACTGATATCCGTGTAAGATTTAATCTGGATGGCAGAGGGAAAAGCGCTATTAACACAGGCATTCCATTTATGGATCACATGCTTAAGCTTATGGCTGTGCACGGCTATTTTGACTGTGAGATATCTGCAAATGGCGATATTGATATTGATTATCACCATACGGTTGAAGATCTTGGCATATGCCTGGGCATGGCAGTCAGTAAGTGTCTTGGAGAAAAGAAGGGCATCAGGAGATATGGACAGGCCACAGTACCAATGGATGAAGCAATGTCCAGAGTGGTTATTGATATATCCAACAGGCCATTTCTTGCCTATCGTGTTGAGGTCAATAACAGCAAGACCGGAAGCTTTGACATAGCCCTGCTTGAGGAGTTTTTCAGGGCATTTGTGAACTATTCAGGCATAACCATGCATATTGATATGATATCAGGCAAGGATCCTCATCATATAGCGGAATCTGTATTCAAGGCATTCGGCAAAGCCCTCGACATGGCAACATGGGCAGAGGAAAGACTGGGTGGCAATATCCCCTCATCAAAAGGGCTCTTGTAGTTATCTATCAGGCAGACTAAAGGATAAAACGTGACTGAGCAGAAAAATCACATCAGATATAAAAAATATTTTATACTTTTTTGTCTTCTCATTATCTTCAGCGGATGCACAACCGGAAAGAAGATCCATTCCGATTTATTAGAAAGTCAGGTTGGTTCTTATAAAATTGCCTTTCTGGGCTTGATATCTGCAATACCTGAAGGAAAGAGCCCTACCCTCTTTTCCAACCCACTTATGAATACTATGATAAGCGCAGAACCGGTAAGCCAGGATATCTCTAATCGATTGTCTGATAAACTGCGTGCACTTATTGAAGAATCAAGGGATTACAATATGGTTAACATGGAGGGGTTTCAAACATCAGGAGATCACAAGGCCAGTACATTAGGCTTGAATGCCATTAAAACCCTTGCAAAGGAGATTTCAGCCGATATTGTCATAACCGGGTATGTCTACAGGATGCAGGAGCGGGAAGGAGGAGAATATTCGGCGGTTCACCCTGCCTCAGCAGCATTCGATATATATCTTATAGATGTTAAAAAAGGAACAATATCCTGGAGCGGCAGTTATGATAAGACACAGAAATCATTGAGTGAAAACCTCCTTGATTTCAAATCGTTTCTGAAATTCAAAGGTAAATGGGCAGATGTGGAAAGCCTGGCTTTGGCCGGATTAAAAGAGCTTGTTGATGATATGCCAATACTTAAAAAATAGATATTTTTTTATTCTGATATAAATAAGATTGGTTGTCATTATTTTAGTTCATTTTATACTGATCAAAAAGGCTTTTTAATTGGGAAAGTCCAATTTTTCGTCATTGACAATAGAAAAATCGTTAATATAATAGAACATTTATCTAAAAACCTGGTTTTAACCATTGGCCATGTTGGCGCCTTGGAGAATTTAAAAGCCATGTCGATAAGATAGGAAAAACCGTGGGTTTATAATGGATTTTTATCAGGCAGCCAAGGAAGAGATAAAAAGGTCGGCAGATATTGTCGAACTGATAGGACAGTATATTCAGCTTAAAAAGGCCGGCCTAAACCATGTAGGGCTTTGTCCGTTTCATGGTGATAAGGATCCATCTTTTTCTGTCAGTCAGACAAAACAGATATTTCACTGTTTTGGATGTAAAAAAGGCGGAGATATATTTACCTTCTGGATGGAATACCATAAGGTTTCGTATTCTCAGGCAATAAAAGAGCTGGCGGAAAAATACCATGTGGCGTTGCCTGAAAAAAAGATTACACCGGAAAAAAGGCGTGAGTTTGATTTAAAGGAGGAGATATACCGGATTAATGGCGCTGCAGCAGCCTACTATAACTATATTCTTCTAAAGACAGCAGCAGGGAAAAAGGGTATCGGGTATTTTAAAAAAAGATCGATAACCCCTGAAATAATAGAGAAGTTTAAATTGGGCTATGCCTCCGAGGATTGGGACGGACTGACCAGATTTTTATTGAGCAGGGGTGTAAATCTTGAGAAGGCGGAAAAGGCAGGGCTTCTTATCATCAAAAAGAATGGCGGGTATTATGACCGTTTCAGGGGAAGGGTGATATTTCCAATATTTACTATGGAAGGAAAGGTTGCTGGTTTTGGGGGAAGAGTGCTTGATAATTCGTTGCCCAAATATCTGAACACCCCTGAGACATCCGTCTTTCATAAAGGTGAGTTATTATACGGGCTTAATACTGCATTCCCCCATATTCGTGAGACAGGCCGTGTGGTTATTGTTGAGGGCTATACAGACGTTCTGGCGCTGAATAAACATGGGTTCTATGCGGCTGTTGCGACACTAGGAACAGCCCTGACTCAAAACCATTTAAGAAAACTTAAGGGCTTCAGCAGGGAGATCGTTGTTGTATTTGATGCCGATTCAGCAGGGAAGAACGCAGCAGTGAGAAGTCTGCCGCTGTTTCTCAATGAGGGGCTTTCGGCAAAGGTGATCATATTACCTGAAGGAGATGACCCTGATACATTTATGAACAGCAGGGGGCTAGATGCCTTTTCAAGCCATCTTGACAGGGCTATGCCCCTGTATGACTTTTATATTGAATCAAAACTTCTGAGTGTTGAACCAGGCATTACCGGGAGATTAGAGATACTCAAAGAGGTAATCCCTGTGCTTTCAGAGATTACAAGCGATATACAGAGATCGGTTTACATCAAGCATCTTTGTGAAAAGTGTGATGTATCAGAAGCAGTTGTGCTTGCTGAGCTTAACAGGCTGAGAGGTGCGTCATCAGGCAAGGGCAATATAACAAGTCTGGAATCAGTCCAAAACGGATCAGGGGTAAAAAGTCTTAAGGAGTATCATCTTCTTAACCTTATTATTCACTCACCCGGAATTGCAGGAAGGGTGCTTATTGATGACTTTAAAATGCTGATTTCAAACGGTGCTGTTGTAAAGATTTTTGATATGCTTGCCGAAGAGTATAGGCTGAAAAAAAGTATTGATTTTGAACAGATACTTGAAAATATGCAGGAAGGTCCGGAAAGAGAGATTTTTCATGAGGTTTTACTCTCAGAGCCTATTTATAAGGGGCCGGCTATAGAACAGGCTGTTACAGAGTTTGAAAGCAGGATACATGATATTAAGCTCTCAAACTCAATAAATGAGGCAAAAAGTTCCGGGAATATTGAAAAGTTAAATGAATTGGTTAAATTAAGAAAGGCTATTTGAAAAGTCTCTTTAATGATTATTATTAACGAGATTTTTACATAACACAGAGATAAGTAATTATCGGGAGGAATAGAATGGTAAATAAATCTGATATGCAGAACCTGAAGAGACTGATAGATATGGGCAAGGATAAGGGCTACATCACCTATGAAGAGCTGAATGATGATCTGCCTGATGAAATCATCTCCTCGGAGCATATCGACGATGTAATGATGATGTTTGAAGAGCTCGACATCATGGTAATTGACGAGGCAGCCAAAAATGATATTGAAAAATCAAGAAAACTGAAGAAAAAGAAGGAGAAAGAGCTTGAGAAAGAGGATTTACAGGCTGATATCGTTGATAATTCAACAAGGGTTTCTGACCCTGTAAAAATGTATCTCAAGGAAATGGGCTGCATATCACTCCTTACAAGGGAAGGAGAAGTCGATATAGCCAAAAGAATTGAAGAGGGTGAAAAGAATACACTTGAAATGTTTTTAAAGTGCCGTGTTGGAGTTGAGTATATTATTGATCTTGGAGAAAAGCTTAAGACCGGAGAGGTCAAACTTAAGAATATAATCAATGACCCTGATTATGAAGAAAACCATGCGCAGATCGGTGAAAAAAAGGAGCACCTTATAAAACTGATAGACGAAATCAAGGTACTTTATAATGATTATGGAAAAATAAAAAACGAAATCACAAAGAAAAGCTGCACTGCGGCCAGGAAGAAAAAACTGTTAGATAAGCAGACAAAAATCTTTAACCAGATTGTAGACATGATCTACGGTTTCAAACTGGAAAAAGGGCAGCTTGATAAGATGATGGATATGCTTCATAAAATGGTAATTGACTGTGAAAAGGCCGAACGTCAGTTGACTGATTGTGTTATTAAAAATGGCGGCAAATCATTAACATACATAAAAAAGTGTATCATGGGCATTCCGAAGTCAGCAAAGGATAATGATATAGTAACACCGCTTAAGCGTAAGAAATCAGAATTGATCTCGCTGAAAAATGAGTTGAATGAAGCGCAAAAGACTATCAAAGAGATAAAAGACCGCACCAGCATGACAGGCAAGGAACTGAGAGAGACCCTTGATCAGGCAAGAAGAAGCCTTGAAAAGTCAAAGCTTGCCAAAAAGGAGCTTATCCAGGCTAATCTCAGGCTTGTAGTAAGCATCGCAAAAAAATATACAAACAGGGGATTGCAGTTTCTTGATCTTATTCAGGAGGGGAATATAGGCCTTATGAAGGCTGTTGAAAAGTTTGAATACCAGAGGGGCTATAAATTCAGCACCTATGCAACATGGTGGATCAGGCAAGCAATAACAAGGGCTATTGCAGACCAGGCAAGGACTATCCGCATACCTGTGCACATGATCGAGACAATAAACAAACTCATAAGGACATCACGTTATCTTGTTCAGGAACATGGCCGTGAGCCAACCCCAGAGGAGATCGCTGAGAAGATGGAGTTTCCGCTTGAAAAGGTGCGCAAGGTACTGAAGATAGCCAAAGAGCCCATCTCCCTTGAGACCCCTATCGGCGAAGAGGAAGATAGCCATCTTGGAGATTTCATAGAGGATAAAAAGGTCATATCCCCCGGTGAAGCGGTGGTAAACCACAGTCTTGGAGAGCAGACAAGAAAGGTTCTCACATCTCTTACACCAAGGGAAGAAAAGGTTCTCAGGATGAGATTCGGCATTGGTGAAAAGTCTGATCACACACTTGAAGAGGTTGGACGGGACTTCAATGTTACAAGAGAGAGGATCAGGCAGATCGAGGCAAAGGCGTTGAGAAAGTTAAGACACCCGAGCAGAAGCAGAAAATTAAAAAGTTTTATTGAAAGATAGTATTTTTATCATCGTTTTTTCTTGACAAAAATCGATTCAGACTGCATTTTATACAGCCTGAATCAAACGGCAGTCATAAGGGCCTATAGCTCAGCTGGTAGAGCCACCGGCTCATAACCGGTAGGTCCCTGGTTCGAACCCAGGTGGGCCCACCATTTCACCGGGGCCCGGGCGACCCGGCCCCTGCAGAAAGAGGAGCGTGCCCTTGGACCGAACCG
>CAYWRH010000195.1:0-5903 GCA_964460435.1 uncultured Desulfatiglans sp. | reverse complement strand
CCTTAAGGACGCAGAGACAAAATATAAAAACGTAATAGTCATGGTGCCTGATGGCTGCTCCATGAGCATACAGACACTTGCCCGCCTCTATAAAGGCAAGGATATAAACCTTGATAGACTTCTGACAGGTTCTGTCAGGACATACTCTGCCAATTCAGTTATTACAGACTCTGCTGCTGCTGCCACCGCATTTGCAACAGGCCATAAGACCACATCAAGCTTTATCGGGGTTGCGCCGCGCACTGAAGATCTTTTGCCCTGGGTTAAATCTGAGGTCCCGCCATATTATCCCCTGCCTACGATCCTTGAGGGCGCAAAACTATCCGGGAGATCAACAGGCCTGGTTGTGACAAGCATTATACCCCATGCGACCCCGGGCGGCTTTTCTGCCCATTCATCCTCACGATTTATGCCCGATGATATCATGGAACAGATGGTTCACCAGAATCTGGATGTGGCATTTGGCGGCGGCATGGTGCATCTTTTGCCTGAAGGAGAGTCATTTGAAACAAAGGATGGGAGGATATGGAAAGGGAGCAGAAAGGATACAGAAAATATGATGGATACCCTAAAAGAGAGGGGTTACAGCATCATAAGCAGCAGGGATGAACTGGCTCTGGCAAAAAGTAAAAAGGTATGGGGCATTTTTAATAATATCGATCTTGTCCCGGACATAGACAGGGATGAGCTCAACCCCACACAACCTTCTCTGGCAGAGATGACAAAAAAGGCGATTGAGATACTTTCAACCAATGAAAAGGGTTTTTTTATGGTGGTTGAGGGGAGCCAGGTGGACTATGCTGCCCATGCACATGATCCGGTATATATGGTGACCGAGTTTCTTGCCTTTGATGATGCAGTGGGCGTTGCTGTAGATTTTGCGAAAAGGAACAATGATACCATAGTGGTAGTATTTCCTGACCATGACACAGGGGGACTAAGCATAGGCAATAACAGCGAGATGGGTCGAAAATATGGGGAGACCCCTGTTGATACCCTTATAAGGCCCCTTAAAAATGCGAGCATCTCTATACAGGGCCTGCTTGAACTGGCATATAAAGATAATAGTGCAACAGTTCCCGAGATACAGGGGCTTTTTAAAACCAAATGGAACCTTGACCTTAACGAAACTCAGGCAGGGGAGATTCTGAAATTCAAGAAATTTCCATATGGCGTTGCAGATTATATCTCAGGTAATTTCACAGTAATCGGCTGGACAACCGCAGGCCATTCTGGTGTTGATGTGCCGCTGTGGGTTTATACCCCGGTGGATCACAGCCCCTTCAGGGGAAATATAAACAATACAGATATAGCCCTTAACCTTGCAAAGATGATGGATATTGATCTTGACATGGCAAGAGATGAGCTCTTTGTTGATGCCTTAAGTCTATTCCCGGATTCAAAGATTTCAGAGGACAAGACAGGAAAGATATTTGAGACGGGGAAATTTAAAGTCCCGGTCAATAAAAACATTCTGATAGATGGAGATAATACCATAAGCGCAAAGGGTATCTCGGTTTTTATCAGTGAGATAAACAAATTTTTTATCCCTGGGGAGATGGTGAGGGTTATAAAGGGTGCAAAACAGGATAATAATTAATCAGGGTGTAACCTTTTGACAATATAGACGTTAATAAGGCAAATGGAAGATTTCCAGGACTTCTATAAGAAGCAAAAAAAGAGCCTGTTTTCCTATCTGATGAGGATGACAGGCGATTACTATCTGTCCATGGACATAATGCAGGAGGCTTTTTTACGTTGTCTTGATAAATACAGGGATAAAACCCTTAATATTTCACTGCTTTATACAATAGCGCGTAATGTATTCATAGATTTTACACGCAGGGAAAAAAGAAAAAGGGCATTTGAACAGGATACAGAGGATAATAAGGCGGATACTGAGAAGGAATACGGGATAAAGCAGGAATACAGGAAGGTTATTAACGCCATGAAAAGGCTCGATCCTGATGAAAGGGAGATCCTGGCACTGGTATTGACTGAGGAGCTGAAATATGCAGAAATTGCATCCCTTATGGGGATTAACGAGGGGAATGTAAAGATCAAGGTGCACAGGGCACGTTTAAAACTGAGGGAATTTTTAGGTGAGGGGAAAAACCATGCGTGATTCAATCAGCTTATATATTGATAATGAACTGAATCTTGATGAAAAGATAGATTTTATAAAAAGGATTCATGAAGACAGGCAGTTCTTTTCAGAGGCTGTTGACCTCCTTGAGCAGGAAAAACTGCTTTGTTCTGATGTTGTTGAGGAGATGCCGCAGATATCTTTCAGAGAGAAACCTAAAATGCCCACTCTCCAGTTCCTTCGCCCCTATTTCAGGGTGGCGGAGTTTACTTTTATTGCTGTGCTTTTGCTTGTTATTGTTGCAGGCAGGATGCCTGTAAAAAGGCAGGAGACTGGAGTTGAATCTGTCTCAAAGAGATTTGTTGTCTACATGCCGGAGGCTCAAAATGTACAGATCGCAGGGAGTTTCACAAACTGGAACAGTGTGCCCATGAAGATGATCGGCCCCAGCGGCTACTGGGAGATTGAGCTTAATGTTACAACAGGAGAGCACAAATATGTTTTTATAGTAGGGAATGACAAAAGGATAGCAGACCCTACCATATTGTTAAGGGAAAGGGATGATTTCGGAAGTGAAAACTCCATCCTCATGGTGGAGGCATAGGGATGAAGAAATTCATCTATTCCTTTTTAGTATTGATGCTGTTTTCAACAGGATGCGCTGTTCAGCAGTATAAGATAGTAAATCATAAACTTAATATCTATCTTAAGAACAGGAAGGCTGAAGAGGTATTTATACATACCTCCATTGATGAGTATGCGCCACGTAAGGCATTAAAAGATGAATCAGGCCTGTGGGTGGCAGTGCTTCCTGCTGATAGGGAGTTTAAATATTTTTATGTGATAGATGGAGAGGTATTTATTCCTGAATGCAATATGAGGGAAAAGGATGATTTCGGCTCAGTTAACTGTGTTTATATCCCGCTGCTTGGTGTGCAGTGATCATCCAATAAATCGTTTAGAGGAGTCTATGGTAATAATCGTGAGGATAAAATGGATACAGTAAAGAAAGTTTTAACAGGCCTGTTCCTTGTACTTTTTCTGCCTTCGCTGCTAGCAGCTGATGTGCCGGGCGATGAACTCCCTGTTGATACCCCTGTTCAAATCAAAGAAAGGGCAAGAGAGGTGATTCACCTTGGGGTTGAAAACAAGAGGGTTGTGAATATGACTGAAGCAATGGTTCAATACAAATTTACAGAAGAGCAGATGGCAAAAGTCTATGATATGATTGGCGAGGCCAAGAAAAACGGGCTCCCCGTAGAACCTTTAATAAATAAACTGCATGAGGGCATAGGAAAGCGTATTCAGAGCCAGAACATCATTATGGCAATGGAAAAGGTTAAGGAAAGATATCAGAGTGCAGCTCAGATTGCATACACCATGACTGGCAGTGAAGAGGAGACCGATGCGCTCACAGGAGATATTGCTGAATCACTTGCTGCCGGCATGGCAGGAAACGATATGGAAAGCATAGGCGAGATGGTGGATCAGGTTCAGATTCAGTCAGAAGACAGATTGTCACTTAAAATCCGGACCCTTGCCACAGTAAAGACCATGGCCCGGGCAGGCGCAGGGTCAGCATCTGTTGTAAAAACAATAAAGGCAGCCCTAAAGAAGGGTTATGATCATAATAAAATGAAGGCTCTTGAAAAGGCATTTGTATCTCAGGTGAGAGGGAATCATAACCCTTCAGATATAGCCGAGGCCTTTGCCAGGGGAATAAATGAAGGTATTTCAGCAGATGAAATGGGCAGGCAGGGCTATATGAATTCCGCCGGTTCAGGAGAAACAGGCAGCTTTGGGAATCGTTTCGGGTCTGGAAATGGGACAGGCGCAGGCATGGGCGGCACAGGAGGTATGCCTGGGGCAGGTTCCGGTGGCATGAGAGGCCCAGGAGGTTCAGGCGGTGGCGGGAGAGGTGGAAGATAAAGCTATTTATGGCATTAAAGACAAAAGAAAATCTCTTTCGTGTTGATGTTTATTGATATTTGTAACTACAACTTTTTATAAAGAAAAACAGGCGAGCTTTTTAGCACGCCTGTTTTTAAACCGAAAACAAAATTCAAAAAATCAATTCCCATTTGGGCCGGGAGAAGGCGGCACAGGATAACCGCTTCCATCCGGTATGCCGTCACCGGAGTTTGGAGCAGGCCCTGGCCCATTTCCGGCATTTGCAGGCGTAAAGGCTAAAATCGTAAACATTGAAATTACCAAAACCATAAATAATCTTTTCATTTTATTCCTCCATTTTAATTTGTGAATAATGGCCGGATGCTCCCGGCCATTTTGATGAATCGCAACAATAGAAGATCTTCGTATAAAACCGCTATTTACATGATCCATCACGTTTCTGGATCCGGTCCCTAAACATATCTCCTGTGCCGCCCTTTACCGCTGTGCCGCTGTTTGTATTAAGGCGTGACTGCGTCCGAATCTGTGTCTGTGTCTTGATCTGACTCTGGGTAACCGATCCTTTACCTATTGACCCGGAATAGCTTTTCCCATTCCCACCCTTTCCTCCTGCAAATGCAAAAGAAGAAAACATAAAAACTGCCGCTGTTGAAAATACCAATAATTTCTTCGTCATTTTAGACCTCCTTGATCTATTGGTACAGTATGGATGGCTGTACCTGTTAAAAGGTTGATTCTGACTGTATAACGATGAAATATCAGGAAGGTTACAAACATTTATAAGAAAAGCAGGTAAAATATTCTTGACACATAATGCCCTCCGGCCTATTTTCATAAACCGAATTACCGGTGTTCCTGTCATAGTATAAATAAAATCAAATCAGGAGGATTACAGGATGAAAAGGGTAGATAAATATGCCATTTTAACATTAACAGCTTTATTAATTACAATCGGGTTCAGCTCTTCTTATGCCTCTGCCGAGACTGAGTGCACACGTGATGGTCTAAAGGCCATCACTGGCCAGTTCTTGAAATCACTTGAATCGCACAACCCAGCAGACGCTCCCCTTGCCTCAAATGCGAGATACACTGAGAACGGCATAGATGTGGCAGCAGGAAAGGGCACATGGGAGACAGCTGGAAAAATCATCTTTAAACGGGGGCTTGTCGATACAAAAAAATGCGGCACCCACACCCAGACCATTATCGAGGAAAACGGAAAGCAGATCCTTTATGGCGTGCGTCTCAAGGTGGAAAAAGGCAAGATATCCGAGATCGAGGCCATTGTTGTGCGCGGCAAAGAGGTGCTTGATCCAAAGGCAATACTTGATACAGCAAATCAGGACTGGGAAGATCCCCTTCCGCCACAGCAGCGCAGCTCAAGACTGGCAATGATAGCGGCAGCTGATGACTATTTTGAGCTGTTCGTAAAGGATAAAAAGCGGGTGGTCTCTGACCTTGCCTATTCAGGCTTCTGTGACAGATGGGAAAACGGCGCAATAACAACAAAGGGCGGGATGAACCAGAATGTTATTATGCCCAAGCATGACTGCTCACCCGAAGGTTTTGCCGACATGGCCGACACCCACGGCAAAAGACGCTTTCTTGTGGATGAGGAGACAGGGGTTGTTGTTGCCTATATGCTCTTTAATAATGTCTGGCCTGATTTTCATATGTTCAAGATCAATAATGGCCTTGTTGTATGGATACAGGCATATTTTGAATACAGCAAGACATACAAGACCATGGGCTGGCCTGATGAGCCTGCGTGTGAATAGGTAATCTTGTTTCATTGGTATACAGGTTAAACGTGAACCATATTTCAATGATTTTTTTAAATATACTTAGTAAACCGTCATGCCCGCGGAGGCGGGCATCCCTGGTTTCACTCGAAGATGCTGCTGCT
>CAYWRH010000194.1:0-5938 GCA_964460435.1 uncultured Desulfatiglans sp. | reverse complement strand
TATTTCATCGCAAGCTTTCTGTATGCCTTTTTTATCTCATCCTCAGTAGCTGTTTTTGAAATCCCCAGTATCTTGTAATAATCTTTCCCTGCCATTTTAACTCCAAAATCTAATTTCCATAACCTTAAGATTGCATTCAGTAAATCTTTATTTCTCACCACAGAGAACACGGAGGTCACAGGGTTTTAAATTGTTTTCTCCGTGTTCTCTGTGCTCTCCGTGGTGAAATTTTACTCTTTATATTTTTGCCTATATTTGCTCAAGTGCCCTAAAATAATCATATTTTTATTTGAGTCAAGAAGGTTATAACCTCCTGTATTATAAATTCTATTTTGCAGCAGAAAGGCGGTATTCAAAGGTGACCTTTATATTAAGCCTTTCTACTGTGATGGATTCAGGAAAGACGGGGAAGGGGGCTGCCCGTCTGATTGCATCAAGCCCCTCCTGGTCAAGTATCTCATATCCTGAAGTCTGTGTTATCTCAACACCTGTAAGGTGACCATCCCTTGACAGGCTGAACAGGGCATAGGCTTTCCCCTCCATGTTGTTTTCTTTTGCCTCCTTCGGGTACCCCCAGCAGGCGGCAAGCCTTTTTTTTATGATCCCTGTATAGGGTACATAGCGCTTATCAACTGTATCAAGGGATATAGTCTCCTCGGATTTTTTATCTGCCTCAATGATCTTCTTTAAGGTATTTTCCCTCTCCTTATCCGTCATCTTTTCAAACGGGATGTCATCTATTGCATCCCTTATAAATTCCACCCTGTAGCTCTTTACCTCCTCAATGCGCCACAGCTCCGGGGCAAACTGCTGTATTATGAGTATCAGGGCAAGGTGCGAAAAAAAAGAGAGGCCAAAGGCGGTCTTTCTTATCCTTGAAGCGGCAAAAAGACTATTTGTTATTGTTGCTTTTCCTGCCATTTACCCACAGATCAATATTTTTATCAAACCACCATCCGGCATGGTCAGTATTAAGAATTTCCTCTGCCATCTCTTTCGCCTTTTCAGTGATCAGCCTCTTTTTTGCATAAAAAATCCACTCATCCGCATACCTGTTGCCAAGGTCTTTTTCCCGTTTCAGTTCAAGTATAAGATCAATTTGATCCGCATCCCTGGCAATTTTTGCCTCAATAGTGGCACATTCATTGAACTCTTCAGTTAGCAATGCAATTTCGGCACCAAAAGAGAGCCCATCTGTCATATGCTTAACAGCCTTTTTTTCATCAACCGTGTTATACTGCTTATTGACATAATTCATGTCGCCTGTTCTGGCCTCATGAAGGTCATGGAAAAGGCACATGAGAACGGTTTTATTCCGGTCTGCCCCTGGTATTTGTCCGGAAAGTATATACCCGATAATGGTCATCCTGAATGAGTGATCAGCCACTGATTCGGCACCTGAACCCAGGAACTGGTAACCTGTTCGCGGTGTCTTTTTAAGCATGCCCACTTCGAAGAGAAAATTTGCTATCTTTTTCATAATATCATTTCAATATGGAGAATGGCCCTAAATGTCAAGATGCAATAATTCCTTTATTCTCTTGAAATGTATGAAATTATATTTAATGTCTGGTTAAATAGCCTCTTTTGTAGTATAGAGGTTCAAAAAAGATAATGGCGGTAAAGAAATGGGAGATACACTTAAAATTTTCAGGTTTCCTGACCCGATCTTGAGGACAAAGGCAAAACCTGTTGAAAACATTGATGGAAAACTGCAAAAACTGATAGATGACATGACCGAAACCATGTACAAGGCGCCCGGCATAGGGCTGGCTGCCATACAGGTAGGTGAACCAATCAGCCTTGTGGTGTATGATGTGGCACCCCCTGAAGAGGCCCACAAGATCAATGTAATAATGAATCCCGAGATCGTCTCAAAGGAGGGCTCGATTACCTATGAAGAGGCATGTCTGTCTGTTTTTGATTACTCCGCAGAGGTAAAAAGGAGCAATAAGATAGTAGTAAAGGCCATTGACCGTGAGGGCAACCCATTAGAGATAGAGGCAGAGGGGCTGCACGCCGTGTGCCTTCAGCATGAGATAGACCACCTGAATGGTCTGCTTTTTATTGACCATATCAGCACCTTAAAAAGGTCTCTGTATAAAAATCGGCTTAAAAAGATCTTAAATAAAGAAAAATAGCTATAGATAATGGAGCAGGTTATTTCAGATAAATTACCCGAAAGGCCAAAGATCATCTATATGGGCACCCCTGACTTTGCTGTGCCTGCGCTTGTAAGCCTGGTAAATGCCGGTTATGAGATCAAGGCTGTAATTACACAGCCTGACAAACCAAAGGGAAGGGGGCTTACACTTGCATCATGCCCGGTCAAGGAGGCTGCCCTCACATACGGGCTTAATATCATTCAGCCCGATAATGTGAATGACCAAGGGTTTATAGAGGGCTTAAGGTCACTCTCCCCTGATCTTTTCATTGTGGCAGCATTCGGTCAGTTGCTTGGGCAGGAACTCCTTGCTGTGCCAAAGCTTGGTGCAATAAATATACATGCATCACTCCTTCCCTTATACAGGGGGGCAGCGCCTATACAGTGGGCTATAATGGATAACAGGGCTGTTACAGGCATCACACTCATGAAGATGACTAAAGGGCTTGATAAGGGACCTGTGCTTTACGCACATGAAGTTGTCATTAAAGAAAATGAGACAGCCGGGGCGCTTTTTGAGAGGCTAGCTAAAACAGCCGGGGATGTGATTGTAAGGTTTCTTAGGGAATCTGCCGGTAAAGAGATATCAGGAACACCTCAGGATGATGCCCTTTCTTCCTATGCATCCAAGATAACAAGGGAGATGGCAAAGATAGACTGGGCAAGGGATGCTGTAAATATTGCAGCGCTTATAAGGGCTATGGACCCGTTTCCCGGCGCAACAGCAAATCTGAATGGAAAGATTGTAAAGCTCTTTTCTCCCGTTATTATTGACAGGACCTCTATATCGTTAAAGCCGGGAAGGATAATCACTGATGACCCGAACAGATTAATTGTGGAGACAGGGGAGGGCATCATTGAAATAGGCGAGATACAGCTTCCGGGAAAAAACAGGATGCCCGTAAAGGCATTTTTACAGGGAAACTGGATAGAAAAAGAAACCCTGTTAACAAGCTGAAGGAAAAAACATGAACGATTCTGATAACAGGCAGAGCAGAACCAGTGACAGAAACAGGTTTATTCTTTTGCTCCTTCTCACCTGTTTAGCATTAATGGGGCTTGCCATACTCCTGTGGCTGATACCATATATCGGTTTCAGCAATATCCATCCAAAGCTCCCCCTGATAATGGCCCTATTTTTCGCAGCGGCAGTTCTGTATATGATCGGCGGTGGCCTGACCCTTATATTTACAATCCTGAGGGGTAAAAATCTCTTTTTTAACCGCAGGATAAGGGGTGTTGTCATACGGTTCCTCTTCCCAATGCTTGTGGTTATGGGAAAGCTTATAGGCATAAGCAAGGATCAGGTCAGGAGATCATTTATCGAGATAAATAACCAGCTTGTCATGAGTGAGGCCAGGAAGGTAAAACCCGAGAAACTCCTCATTCTTCTTCCCCACTGTTTACAGTTCCATGACTGTCAGGTCAGGATAACAGGGGAGATAGGTAACTGTAAAAAATGCGGCAGATGCAGGATAAAAGAGCTGGTAGGTATATCAGAAAAGTACCATGTGCCTGTTTCTGTTGCAACAGGAGGCACCCTGGCCAGGAGAATAGTAGTGGAAAAGAGGCCGGATATCATTATAGGTGTGGCTTGTGAAAGGGACCTTACAAGCGGGATACAGGACAGCTTCCCCATACCTGTATTTGGCATACTGAATAAAAGACCGTTCGGCCCGTGTTATGATACAGATATAGATATGGACAGGGTGGAAAGGGCCTTAAAGGTGTTTTTAGGTAATGGCTAAAGATAAACCCCGTGATCTGGCCCTTGATACGCTCGCAGGCCTAGAAAAGGCCGGTGAATATGCAGGCAATTACCTTGAGGATATATTCAGCAAAAATGCGGGCCTAGACGAGAGGGACAGGGGTTTTATTTCAAACCTTATACAGGGGGTAATCAGATACAGGTTACGACTTGACTATATAATAGGCGGCTTTTCAAAGACCCCTTTAAAAAAGATAGACATCAGGGTGCTTAATATACTGCGTCTGGCTATCTACCAGATATATTTTATGGACAGGGTGCCTGAATCTGCCGCGGTAGACAGGGCGGTTGAACAGGCAAAGGCCATCAAGGGGCAGCAGCATGTTGTGCCCTTTGTTAATGGCCTGTTAAGAAACCTCTGCCGCAATAGGGAAAGTATCAAGTATCCGGATCGCAAAAAGGCCACTGTTAAATACCTGAGCAGCTTTTATTCATTCCCTTTATGGCTTGCGCAGAGATGCCTTGATGAGTTGGGTCTTAAAGAAACAGAGGCATTATTTGAGGCACAGAACAGGTTCCCGTCAATCAATATCAGGGTGAACAGGCTTAAGACCACAGCGGATGAGCTTATTAAGGTGCTTGCTGATGAGGGTATCAATGCAGTTCATGCAGAGTATGTCCCTGACTGTCTGCTATTAACTAATTTCAGCGGCAGGATAGAGAGGCTTTCATCATTTAAAAAGGGGCTGTTTCAGGTTCAGGATCAGGCTGCCCAGGCAGTTGCTTGGCTCCTTGATGTTAAGCCGGGGCAGACTGTCCTTGATGTGTGCGCAGGTCTTGGCGGAAAATCAACCCACCTTATGGAACTTATGGATGGAAAGGGGCGTGTAATAGGTCTTGATACTGATAAACGCAGGTTTGCCCTGCTTGATGAAAACGCAAAGAGGCTTGGTATAACAGGCATAAAGAGTATTGTCGCAGATGCCTCATTGCCTTTTCCTTCGGAATTACAGGGAGCCTTTGACAGGGTGTTAATTGATGCGCCATGCTCAGGGCTCGGTACAATAGGGAGGCATCCTGACATAAAATGGAACAGGTCTGAGATAGATATAAAAAGGATATCAAGGATACAGAGGAAGATACTGGAGAATGCAGCAGAGGCGGTTAAACCGGGCGGGCTTATGCTTTATGTTGTATGCACATACACAAGAGAGGAAAACAGGACTGTTATTGATAATTTTTTAAAGAAAAACAATGCGGTATCCTTTGTTGATATCAGAACAATAGCGCCTCCCTGGTTAAGAAACCTTATTGACAATGAGGGGTTTTTCAGGTCATATCCCCATAAACACAAAATGGACGGTTTTTTTGCGGCCCTTATTAGAAAGCATTAAAAGGAGAAGGTATGGGAATAATAGCGCCATCAATATTATCAGCAGACTTTTCAAAATTGGGTGAAGAGGTTCAGGCTGCTCAACAGGCAGGGGCTGACTATATACATGTGGATGTAATGGATGGCCATTTTGTCCCGAACATAACCATTGGACCGCTTGTTGTTGAAGGTGTTAAAAAGGCGACGAAACTTCCACTTGATGTGCATCTTATGATCAATAACCCTGATCAGTATATCGGGCCATTTGCAGAGGCAGGCGCAAATATAATAACCGTACATGCTGAAGCTGTTAACCATCTGCACAGATCCATTCAGATCATAAAAGGCGCCGGCTGCAAGGCTGGTGTTTCCCTTAATCCTGCAACACCCATTGATGTATTGGAGTATATTATTGCTGATATTGATATGGTGCTTGTCATGACTGTAAACCCCGGCTTTGGCGGCCAGAAGTTTATCCCGGCCACATTGTCCAAGATAAGAAGGATCAGGGAGATGATAGATAACAGGGGTCTTAAGATTGATATAGAGGTGGATGGCGGCATAAACCCTGAGACAATAGCAAAGGTATCTGCTGCCGGGGCAAATGTATTTGTTGCAGGGGGCTATGTGTTTAACAGTAAAAATTACAGGGATGCAATAAATGCCCTTAGAAACGGGATAGTTGAATATAATA
>CAYWRH010000193.1:0-5999 GCA_964460435.1 uncultured Desulfatiglans sp. | reverse complement strand
GGGAATTTATTAACATCTTATTACGGGGGTTATAGATATGGTAGCAAGTAAAGAGTATGATAATACATATAAGTCAGCGGCAAAAATAGCGCCTCAGGCTGTTGAGCCATTTGACAAAGAATGGGGTATAGGAATATCGGGTAATACACCTGAACCCTCGCCCTTTCCCCGTATAAACAGGATATTAAAGATTACCGCAAAGACTACTAACGGTTTTGTGCCGCCTGAAAGGGCGCTTCTTGTTACTGAGGCATTTAAAAAATACCCCGGGGTTTCACAAATAACAAAATGCGCAGAAGGTATGGCAAACCTTTTACGAAACACCCCCATTTATATTTATGATGATGAACTGATTGTGGGGGGCCTGGGTTGTGATAAGAAGGGGGCGCCAGTATTCCCTGAATTTGGCCTTAACTGGGTAGTTAACGAGATGCGTGACGGTCTTATGGACTATAGCGAAAAGCGCACCCATGATTATTTCAGCTACACAAAAGAGGCGTATGAAAAGCTCGAATCCATAAGGGATTTCTGGGATGGTAAAACAATTGAGGACTATGCAAATTCCCTGCTTACTGATGATGAATTAAAGGGCTCTCACGCAGGAAAAGGGGTGTTTTTTGCTGATGCCTATATGTTCTGCGGGGCTGGGCACCTGGGGCTCTCATATGAAAGACTTTTTAAGATAGGCTACAGGGGCATAAAACAGATGATCCTTGATGGCCTTAAGGATATTGATAAAACCTCACCTGAGGGGCTGAAAAAATATACCTTTTTAAAGGCAGCGCTTCTTGTAAATGAGGCTGCTACAGGGCACATAAAGCGGTATGCTGCCCTTGCATGGGAAAAGGCCAAAAATACATCGGATGAAACCAGAAAAAAAGAGCTCGTACAGATGCATGAAAACCTTCTATGGATATCTGAAAACCCGCCGCGAACCTTCTGGGAGGCAATCCAGCTTGTGCATATTGCAAACTGCATGATACATATGGAGTGTAACGGCCATTCCATTTCATACGGGCGTTTTGACCAGTACATGTATCCCTTCTATAAAAAGGACATCAAAGAGGGCACAGCTACCCGTGAATTCTGTCAGGAGTTAATAGAGAACTTTTTTATAAAGATATGGGATCTGAATAAACTGCGCAGCCATGTGCTTATAAAGACATTCGGTAACGGCGGGGTAGGGGGCCAGTGCCTCACCCTGGGCGGGATTGACAGGGATGGAAAGGATGCCACCAATGAACTTACCTTCATGTGCATAGATGCCCATGTTCACATCAGGATACCAACCCCGTGGCTTGCTGTAAGGATGCATGCAGGCACACCATGGGAATTAAAGGTAAAGGTTGCAAATGCCATACGGCTGGGTACCGGTGAACCAAAGATATTTAATGATGATGTGGCTATACCATCAATGCTCTCATCCTTTACAGACATAAAGGATGCCCGTGATTATCAGGTGGTAGGATGTGTTGAGCCTGATGTCACAGGCAAATCATACGGATGGAAGGACTGCGGACACATGAACATGGCAAAGGTGCTTGAACTTGCCATGAATAACGGAAGATGCATAGACTGCGGCCCAAAGTGCATGAGATGGTCAAAATGCGGGGCTATTGGCGAAAGGCTCGGTCTTGAAACAGGCAGCCTTGAGAATTTCAAGACATTTGATGAGGTGCTTAATGCCTATGACAAACAGATGAAATACTGGTGTGACCGCCAGATCGCTGTACTAAATGCCGTTGACCTTGCGCATCAGGCATTAAAACCACTTCCATATCTCTCTTCTGTGATGGAGGGGTGTATTGAGAGTGGCAAGGATATAACCCAGGGTGGAGTTAAATACAATTTCAGCGGGCCGCAGTGTGTGGGTATAGGCACTACAGGTGACGGTCTTGCAACCATCAAACAGCTTGTGTTTGAAGAAAAGAAGGTGACCGGCAGGGAACTGCTTGATGCCATCAGAAACAACTGGGAAGGGTATGAATCACTCTATGCCTATGTAAACAGCAACAAGGTGCATCATTATGGTAATGACGATGACTACGCTGATGAACTTACCAAGTTCGCAATGGATACATGGTGCAAGCATATAGAAAAAAGGCCAAATACAAGGGGTGGATTCTATCAGCCGGGTGCCTATTCTGTTACTGTTAACGTTGCGTTCGGGCTTATGCAGTGGGCATCATTTGAAGGGAGAAAGGCATTTGAGCCGCTCTCTGACTGCATGGGAGCGGTTCATACACACTTTGCATCCCATGATGTATCTGGCCCTACAGCAATTTGCAGGTCAGTAACAAAGCTTGATCATGCAAGGGCAACGAATGGCACCCTTTTAAACTGGAAATTTTCTCCGTCATCACTTACCGGCACTACTGGTCGTGACAGTTTTATCGCCCTTATGGATGAATATATTCAGCGCAAGGGCATGCACAGCCAGTTCAGCGTTGTAAATCAGGAGACCCTGATTGAGGCACAGAAACACCCTGACGAATACAGGGACCTGCTTATAAGGGTTGCCGGATACAGCGCATACTTTGTAGAGCTCTCAAAGGAGCTTCAGGATGATATTATCGGAAGGACAGTGCTGTCCTTTGACTGATCGGTAAATATATCGTAATGAAACTTACAAAAGAGGGTGAACCATACGGTCTCATCACAAACATACAGAGATATACTATACATGACGGCCCTGGTATAAGAACCGAGATCTTCTTCAAGGGCTGTCCCCTTAAATGTTTATGGTGCAGCAACCCCGAAGGATTATCCCCATATCAACAGATTGGCGTGTATCCTGCAAAATGCATAAGTAACAGCAAATGTTCACTTTGTATTAAGGCGTGCCCAGAAGGAGAAAATAGCCCCATCAGGACATGTGATGATCACCTCCTTAAGGTGGATGAAACCTCTGAATGTGTAGATTGTTTAAAATGTGCTGATGAATGCCCTGCAAACGCCATAATGGTATGGGGTAAAAAATATACCCTTCATGACCTTATGGAGATAATCCTTAAGGACAGGAATTTTTATCTAAAGACTGGCGGAGGTGTTACCCTTTCCGGAGGAGAGGTGATGCTTCAGTGGGAATTTGCAACCCTCCTGTTAAAGGAATGCAAGGCAAACTCATTGAACACCTGTGTTGAATCATCTCTCCATTGCACAAAAGAGCATATGGAGCAGGTATATGAATATACTGACCTCGTGATTACCGATATTAAACATATGGATACCGGGAAGCACAGGGAATACACAGGCGTTGGTAATGAACTTATTTTAAGTAATATAAGAAGGACAGTAGAATTAAACAAGCCAGTGGTTTTAAGGATACCTGTTATCCCGGATCACAATAACAGTGAAGAGAATATCCGGGCAACCGCTGAATTCATTAAGGATGATCTTCAAAACAACATTGTACAGCTCCAGCTTTTGCCATACAGAAAGATGGGGACAGAAAAATATGCCTCTTTATGCCTCCCATACCCTATGGAGAGTTTTGTCCCCCCGGAAAGGTCTGTGTGGGAAAAAAACCTTCTTGAACTTACAGAGATTTTAAAAGAATACGGCATACCAGCTGTTGCAGGTTCTACAGTCAGGATGGTTTAAGCTTACCACGGAGGACAAGGAGAACACTGAGAAAAACTTTTGTTATGTTATTAATAAATAATTATTATTTTTCTTAGTGTCCTTTGCGTCTTTACGGTTCAATTTTAGCTTGTCACTTCTACCATATAAGGACACGGAGAGCACTGAGAATAGAAATAAAATGGGTCATGTTTCCAAGGTGTGATTAGTATAAAAATCCTCTTTGAGCCTTGAGCAGAATTATCTATTGATCATCCCTGACCAGTGTTTTAATTTTTCCAGCAGTATCTGCGGCTCTATGGGCTTTGAGATGTAATCATTCATACCCAGGTCAATGCACTTCTGTTCATCGCCCTTCATGGCATGGGCTGTCATCGCTATAATGGGCACATTAGAATTGAGCACTCCTGAACCTGGTTTACGTATGATCTCTGTTGCCTCAAAACCATCCATTTCAGGCATCTGCACATCCATGAATACAAGATCATATGGGTTCTTTTTAAGCGACTCAATTGCCTCATGGCCATTATTAACCGGGTCTGCCTTGTATCCGAATTTTTCAAATAGTTTAAGGGCGAGCTTCTGGTTAACCGGGTTATCCTCGGCAAGGAGTATCTTAAGGCTGCGTTTTTCAGAGTCAAGAAGCGAATGCCTTGTTACAAGCACCTTTTTCTCAGGGTCTTTCTTTGTATACTCCCTGTTTTCTATTACTGCCTCAAGACAGCTTAAGAGCTGCGAATGCTTTACAGGCTTTGGCAGATAGGCAGAAAAACCTATCTCCTTGATACGGTTTGCATCACCCCTGAGCCCGAAATAGGCAATAAGAATGAGGGAAATATCATTTAGGCCTGCTCTTGATTTGATGATCCTGCCAAGCTCTTCGCCGTTCATGTCATCAAGCATCTGGGCGATTATACATATATGGAATGGCCTCTTTTCCATTTCAGCCTTTTCCATCTTAATAAGCGCCTCTGCCCCTGTTGAAGCCTCTTCATAGATGCATCCCCATGAAGAGATATGGGTGCTTATGCTCTCCCTGCTTGAATCATTTTTATCAACAAGGAGAATTTTCTTTGATTTAACGGCATCCCCCGGGATGATTATTCGAGCTTCTATTCCGGGCTGTTTTTTAAATACTGCTGTAAACCAGAACTGTGAACCCTTATCAACTTCACTTTTTACCCCTATTTCACCGCCCATCTTTTTTACAAGCTGCTTTGATATGGCTAGCCCTAGGCCTGTTCCCCCGTATTTTCTGGTTGTGGATGCATCCACCTGTGAAAATGATTTAAAGAGCCTCTCTATGCCCTCCTGAGATATGCCTATGCCTGTATCTTCAATTGATATAAGGAGTTTAACCGATGACAGGAGCTCTTCACTTACTGATACCCTTATGGTAACACCCCCAGTTGCTGTAAATTTTATGGCATTGCCTGACAGGTTGGTTAAGACCTGCCTGAGCCTGCCCGGATCTCCTATTAATTTTGATGGCACATCAGGGTGTATTATACATGAGAATTCTATTGCCTTTTCATGTGCCTTTATAGCCATCATGTCAGCAACGCTTTCTACTGTTGTGTGAAGATCAAAGTCTATCTCTTCAAGTTCAAGCTTCCCAGCCTCTATTTTTGAAAAATCCAGGATATCATTTATCAGGTTTAAAAGTGAATGGGCGCTATGGGAGACGATCTCAGCATAATCCTTCTGCTCATCATTAAGAGGTGTATCCATAAGAAGACCGGTCATACCGATTATTGCATTCATGGGCGTCCTTATCTCATGGCTCATGTTGGCAAGAAATATACTCTTTGCCTGATTCACTGATTCTGCCAGTTCCTTTGCCTTTCTAAGCTCCTCCTCTGCATTTTTTCTGTCTGTTATATCCTCTATAATCCCTACATACCTCACCCCTTTGTCAGAAAAAACAGGTGAAGACTTTATGTTTATCCAGCGGGTCTCTGACTTATCAAGGATTATCCTGCACTCCTTTGAATAGCTTGAAATCTCCTGCAGAGATTCAGACCATTCCCGTGAAAAGCTCTCCCTGTCATCAGGGTGCAAGAAATTCAGCCAGTCAACTGTAAGGCTTTCCATTAAAGAGAGCTGGAATATATTCTGCCACCTTGTATTGGTATATAAAAGCGATCCGTTTTCATCTGCCTCAAATACACCCATTGGAAGTGTCTCAGATATAAGCCTGAATCTCTCTTCACTATCCTTTAGGGCCTGCCTTACATTTTCATCTTCTTTTTTTTGAACCGGGATACCATCTGAAAGAGCGGCTGATTCATGTGAAATTGTGCCTGACATTGAATCTCCAGAAAAATTATTCTAAATATAAAATAATATACATTAGCTAATAATAAAATAGATCAAAATTTAATATATTAAGAATAATTTTTCTGGAGATTCAATGT
>CAYWRH010000192.1:0-6061 GCA_964460435.1 uncultured Desulfatiglans sp. | reverse complement strand
AAACATGATTAATTCCTCATTTTCATCCCTCCATTTTTTACAGGCCTGCATTAAATCCATAAAACCTTTTGGTAACTATCTGTTAAAAATGCACTGCTTTATGTGCAAAACAAGAATAATTTCCTTTCTTTAATTACATAAAAAACCGGGATCACATTAGCAAGCCTGAATTATCCATAAATTACAGAGGATTATATATTTTTTTATTTTTAATCAGCCATCCGCATTTCTGGCCCTGTTTTTGCTTTTGAATAGACAATAAACATTACCAGGAGGCAGTATGACCGGGGAGATTGCTGAGCATATATACAGGAGAGAAGACATAGAAAAGGCCTATGACATGGGGCTTGAAAACGCTATCTTAGTCCTTGAAAAATCTATCGGGCTCTCGGTAAAGGGCCAGAGGGAGATGCTGAACATGCTTAAAAGGATGCGCAATGAAAACAGGCTGAAACCATTTTTCAGAAAAACCCCTGGAACAGGATAGTTGCTATTTTAATATCATAAGATTTTCATGTCTTATCCCATACCCCAAAAGGTTTTATCTGTTGAAAAATGATCATAAAATGAATAATAACACCTGTAATCTCTCTTAAAAGCGAGGTCATCTATTCAGGTGCAAAAGACCAGAAAATTTATAATTACGGGCGGCCCCCATTCCGGAAAATCAAGCGTCATATCCCTGCTTGAAAGGCGGGGCATACAGGTTCTTCATGAAACAGCAAGGCTTATCATCATGGAAGATCAGGCAAAAAGAGAGGTTGACCCTTTTTTCAAACAGCTGTACCCCTGGGAAGACCAGCGGATATTCTGCCGCCGCTGCCATGAGAGGCAGAGGGAGAGGGAAAAGGGGCTGAAAGAGGGGCTTGCTGTGCTGGACAGATCAATCATAGATAACCTTGCCTATGCATCTGTAGCCGGGATAGAGCTTGATAAAAGGATATACGCTGACATAGCTGATGCCCATTATGAGAGGGAGGTCTTCTTTTTTGAGCTGCTTGGCCAGTATATGACTGATGATCAGAGAAAGGATACACCGGAACAGGTTAATGCTGTTCACAGGGAGATATACAAAGCCTACAGCGGCCTTGGTTTTGAAATGATAACCATACCCCTATTTTCAGCGGATATTAAGACAAATATCCAGAAACGTGCGGATATGGTGGTTAACCATATCATGAAAGTGACACAATCAGGGCCAGTGGCCATTTGACATTTTTTCAGACGATCTATATATATACGCCCTGCCAATTTATCGGCAAAAAAAAGATAAAATAGGCTATCCTTCATGAAACCGAAGGAGAGGAGAAATAAGGAGAAAGAGATGTCCTGTGAAAAGAGCCCGAACCAGTTTACGGGCGCTGTAAAATATGTGCTGGATGATGAGCTTAAAGAGATCGTTAATATTACTATGGCCCTAGAGATGCCGCTCCTGTTAAAGGGCGAACCGGGCACAGGAAAGACTATGCTTGCCCATGCCATTTCTGAATCACTCAACATGAGGCTCATTGTGCTCAATGTGAAGTCAAGCATGAAGCTGGTTGATGCCCTGTACCAGTATGACACACTCACCCGCCTTAATGACAGCAGGTTTGGCGATTCAAAGAGGGATGTAAGCAATATCGAGGAGTATATAAGGATGGGCAAGATCGGCCAGGCATTTACATCCGATGAAAAGGTAGTGCTCCTGATAGACGAGATAGACAAGGCTGATACCGATTTCCAGGATGACATGCTGGATGTGCTTGACCAGATGGAATTTGATATCATTGAGATAGACAAAACCATTAAGGCAAAACACCGCCCTGTAATAATAATTACATCAAACGCTAAAAAGGATCTCTCTGACCCGTTCCTTGGCCGCTGCAATTTTCATCATATCGCCTTTCCTGAACCTGAGATGATGGAGCGGATAGTGAGGGTACATTTCCCTGATATAGACAAGGAGCTGCTCCGGAATGCAGTGGAGGCATTCTACAGGCTGAGGGATATTAATGGCATAGAAAAGAGGCCGGCCACAAGGGAGCTTATCAACTGGATAAGGGCTTTGCGCTCTGACCCAGACTTCAGGGCAAAGGACATTGTAAAGGGAAAGGCCCCATATTTAGGCATCCTTTTTAAAAAGAGCCCTGATTATGCTCTGGCAAGAAATGTGAGGATGAGATAAGGCTCAAGGCTCAGGGCGCAAGGCTCAAGGTAAGGCTTTCCCTGCACCCTGCGCCTTGAGCCTTGCGCCGGCTTATTGAAGCCATAAAAGCATAAACATGAGCATAACTAATTCATAAGTATTTATTTGGAGCACCACCCTTGTTTACCACTTTCTTCTATACCCTTAAAAATGCAGGGATCCCGGTCTCCCCAACATCCTTTCTCAGGCTGCAAAAGGCGTTATGTATGGGGCTTGTCAATTCACTTAATGACTTTTACACGGCGGCACGCGCCATACTTATCAAGAGCGAGAGATACTTTGATCTTTATGACCGGATCTTTGCCCACCATTTTGAGGGGGCAGAGCTGAAAGCCCCTGATGAGGCCATAATATCTGATTTGGCAAAAGCCCTGTTAGATGAATGGCTAAAAAATCCGAGAGAGATCGCAAATGCCCTTGGTGTTGATGAGTCAAAGCTCAAAAAAATGACACCTGAAGAGCTGATAAAATATTTCATGGAGAGGCTATTGGATCAGACCGAAGAACACCACGGCGGCAGCAAGTGGATAGGGACTGGCGGCACATCCCCTGTTGGCCATTCAGGTTATCATCCGGGCGGAATGAGGGTGGGAGGAGTCTCAAGAAACCGGTCAGCAATAAAGGTTGCCATGGAGAGACGCTTTCGTGACTATTCTCAGGACGGCCCGATTACCCAGTCACAGATGGGGGAGGCGCTTAAAAGACTCAGACACATGGTGCCTGAGGGGCCAAAGGATCAGATAAATATAGATGAAAGCATATATCGCACCATGAAGAATGCAGGGGAGATTGAGATCGTATTTGATAAAGGTTTAAGGGACAGGCTCAAGATCATACTTGCAATAGATAATGGCGGATGGTCAATGGAGCCCTACATCGATATTGTGCGAACCCTTTTCTATTATTCAAGGGCGCAGTTCAAGGATATAAAGACCTTCTTTTTTCACAATACCATCTATGACCGCCTGTGGGAAGACCCTGCAAGGATGCGAAAACCCTTTCCGGTTAATGACCTTGTAAAGTTTGACCCTGAAACAAGGTTTATCATTGTCGGAGACGCAAGCATGGCCCCCTATGAACTCATGGCGCAGGACGGCTCAATATACTTTGGAGAGTATTCAGGCATGCCCAGCTACAGGAGATTAGAGTTCATAGCTGATACATTCCCCCACAGCGTATGGCTCAACCCAAAGCTTGAGACACACTGGTCATATACCCGCACAATAGGCATGATAAGGGAGATATTCCCCATGTTTGAACTCACCCTTGATGGCCTTGAGAGGGCTGTGACCTATATGATGCATAAGAGCTAATCTCTTTTAACTCAGCGCTGCCCTGATCTTTTCAGTAGTCTCCTTGATCTTGTCCATATTCCCTGGCGTTAATTCCCATCGTGCAACAGTGAGCGGAGGGGTATTCTCATATCTGGGCATAAGATGAAGATGGTAATGGAATACCGCCTGCCCCACGCTCTTTCCATTAAGCTGCATTGCTACAACGCCGGTAGGTTTCAGGGCCTTTTTAATGGCATCCATTATCTTTTTTGAGGCAAGATGAACCGCTGCAAGTGATCCGGCATCTATCTCCCACAGATCCTGTGCGTGTACTTTGGGGATAATAAGGGTATGACCCTCTGAAATAGGGTTTATATCCTCAAAGGCATACACCTTTTCATCCTCATATACCTTAAAGCTCGGTATTTCACCTTTTATTATCTTGCAGAAAATGCAGTTATCCATTTTAATCCTCCTTTACAAAAGGTTGTTAGAGGGTTGCCTCCCCTATATTTTTTTATAATGACGAGGATATAAAAAGTTAATAATAATTACAAGAGGTGAATAGTTTTGTTGAGATGTGGTATGATGATCTTGATTCATTCAAAAGGGCAATGGATTTTATACATTCAGATGCAGGCAAGGGGCTTGTAATAGATGGCGGAAAGTTAGCCGAGATGAGGCCGGGCGGCCAATGGACAGCAAAAAAGCAAATTATCCTTGATAACATGAAGGAATGACCGGATAATCATGTAACTTTATCCCGGGGATAACGACTATCACATAGAAGGGGCGCAAGGAAAACATAATTTTTTTGTATGGGCACCTGCCTGGCTCGTCTTAGCCTTAGCGAAAGAGGCAGCCTGTCGTTAAATGTTCCAGAGGGCATTAATCCGGTATTCAACTTTTAACAGAGGAACAGTATGACTCAATATAATAAGATTAAAGGTATCTCATTTTTATTTCTGATTATTCCTGTTCTGTTTTTAAATGGATGCAAAGAGCCTGTGGAGTTCCAGAGCAAATGGCTTGATAAAAAGATAGCAATTGACGCAGATGACACAGACTGGGCCAACTATCCTTTTTTTTACGATGATAAGACTCAAAGCCTTTTAGGGCTGTATAATGACAGCGAAAACATATACATCCATTTTCAGACTATGGACAGGAACATACAAAAGCAGATTGAACGCATGGGGCTTACTATCTGGTTCAATGAAGATAGCGGCAAGGAAAGGGAGTTAGGGCTCTCTTTTCCTGCTGGTGGCGGCCCAGGCAGATTTGCTCCTCCTGGTAGAGATGGCGACATGCCAGAACCACCTCCAGGCATGCCCGAAGATATCTCAGCGCATCCGCCTGAAGAGATGGAAGGCAGGGGAAGCTCCGCTCCAAAAACAGCGCCACGTGGTCCGATAATGGATACCATGTTAAAGATCATGAGCGGGGAAGAGGATGAAGGCTATGTATGCAACCTTGAAAAGGCGGCTAAAATGGGCATTGAGGTAAAGAGTAAAATAGATGTTAGGAACAGATTCATCTATGAGCTTAAGATGCCTTTTGTTGAAAAGGAGAACACCGCCTTTTTTGTAACTCCATCTGCCTTAAACCAGATAGGCATGGGTATAATGACCGCAGGCATGAAACGCGGAGGAGCGCCTCAGGGAATGAGAAGTGCTGGTATGGATAGAGGCGGAAGAGGAGGCGGAGATAGTATGCCCGGTGGCGGCGATATGGGTGGCCGCGGCCCTGTGGGAGGAGGAGGTATGGGTGGCATGGGTGGAGGCCCTGGCGGTCCAATGGGCGGATCAGATAAGGGTTCTCTGGAGATATGGTTCAGGATTAGCCTTGCGCCAAAACCGGTGAAGTAAAAATATTACAGGCTATTATTTTTTTGTGGTTCTTCTTTAGCAGAATTGAAACGTACCAGTTTTTCCCAATCTATTTCACCATTATCTTTGCAAAACTGATGGGTAAACTCTTTTGTAAATTTGTTGATCATTTGAGAATAAGATTCTAAGAAGACGTCATTCTTTTCTTTTGCCTTATAACCAAGGGGCTCAATAATTCGGGTAAAAAGTTCACTGTCGCCAGAAATGAACTCCCAAAAACTCTGACCGCAATATTTAAAATATTCACCCTTATCCGGTTTGTTGTCTCTACCATAACAACAACCATTTACTGCAACAATGTTTAATTTTGAATTGCTAGTTCTTAGTTTCTTTTTTGCAGATTTAAAATCTGAGAATTGTTTGTGATCATACTTTTAATTTTTCATGGATTGAGTTAGCAATTGCCTCATACCAATTTATTTTTTCTCCTATGGATTCTTTTATTAATTTAATTTCTTTTCGAGATAATTCTCTTTCTAATTCTTGAAGAGCCACTGTTTGAATGTCTTCTATATTAAGAGAGTAAATAATATCGTTCTTTATCATTGTTATACTCCATCAGGGTAAAAATATATGTTCACGATGCCAGTTCATTGCACTTTGATGAGGGTAAACATCTTTTTTTACTGGAAGTAAAATTTTGTGTTTCTTTTGGGGTAACTACTCACCCCATATAATGATAAGGAATATTGTTTCCGATAAAATATTAT
>CAYWRH010000191.1:0-6109 GCA_964460435.1 uncultured Desulfatiglans sp. | reverse complement strand
TGTCTATAATATAATTTTTATTATTAAGAAATAACAGATATTTAATTGCCCTATTTCATGCTAGAGTATTTAACTCTGAATTCGAAACCCGTGAAAAAATATTTGCCTATATTTTTTTTGTTTATCTTTACAGCGATCCCGGCCTTTGCTGAGGGTGAAGTAGTTGTTATCCGGAGTGTCAAAATAGCTCCCTATGAGGAGGCCCTTAACGGATTTAAGAACACCTATAACCATGAGATAAAACAGATTATCCTGGCAGAGTCACCATCCTTTAACATCAATGATGAAATCGGGATGACAAAGCCTCCTCTGATTTTGGCTATCGGGCGTGATGCCCTTATGACTGCAAGGGAAATCAGGGGCATTCCGGTCATATACATAATGGTTCTCTCCCCAAATCAAATCATTGATAATCAAAAAGACTTCTATGGAATAAGCATGAATGTGCACCCGGAGAAACAGCTGGAGGCTATTATTAGTGTAATCCCCGGACTCAATAATATAGGGCTTATATTTAACCCTGACAACACCTTGGAACTGGCTGAAGAGGCTGTTAAGGCAGCAGCAAAATCAAATATTAATCTTGTAATAAGAAGGGCCGAAAAGCCCGGTGATGTTGCCAATTCTCTTAAAGCTATGGCTGGGAGCATAAAGGCATTCTGGATGTTCCCTGATGTTACCCTGCTTACGCCTGAGTCAATTGAGCTTCTCCTGATTACCTCAATGGAAAGGGAGATCCCGGTGCTCACCTTTTCGGACAAATACCTTGAAATGGGCGCTTTAATCTCGGTTGCTGTAGACCCTTATGATATGGGCCTGCAAGCTGGAGAACTGGCGACAGGAATATTGGCCAATGGCAGTAAGATAGAAAACAGGCGTATGTTTGCAAGAAAAGGGATCATAACCCTTAACAAAAAAGTGGCAGATAAAATTGGCATAGAACTTAAACCCGATGCAGAACGTGAATCAAAAAAAGATTAGTTAGGGTTAATCTCGTGAATCTTGATATTATTAAAACCCTGAATGAAAATTTCAGTATAAAACTTTTCACCCTTTTTACCTTTTTTATCTTTATTATCTTCTCTTCATTTACAGCGGTATTTATCCACCTTGAAGGTAAATCTCTTAATGATTCTCTTATAAGGGACGGCAGCCTGCTTGCAGGGGTATTGGCCCAGAATACCAGGATAGGCGTTTTTAGTGAAAATGAAGAGCTGTTAAAAGACCCGGTGGAATCCATCTTCCGGAGGGATGATATTCTTGGCATCCGGATATACAATCAGGATGGCCTGTTGCTGAAAAAGAAAATCAGAGAGGGCAAGGCCATGTCTGAAAAATTTGATAGCGATGAGACATTGGATGTAAAAGATATTTCTGACCGTCTTAAAAAATCCGGCAGACCCCTGTATTATGTGGATAATGGGAATCTTGATTTCTGGGCCCCGGTCTTTTCAAGATATGATAACCCTCTAAATGGAACGATTTTCATTGAAGAGCCCCTTTTCCAGGAAAAGGAGCGTCTTATAGGCTATGTGCAGATAACACTGGGTAAACAGAAGCTTAATGAACAGCTTAATATACTTCTGATCCGAAGCATAATAATCGCATTAATCTTTTTCAGTGCAGGCTCTGTTTTTCTGTATTCAGTCATAAAACGTTTCACAAGACCCCTTGACAGGCTGACTGTTGCGGTAAAAAGTGTCGGAGAGGGCAAAATTGTTGATAAGGTAAGTGTAGAGACAAAGGATGAAATAGGCAAGCTTGCGAATGCCTTTAATAATATGGTTGAGTCCATCAGATGGAGGGAGCAGGCCATTAAAGAGAGTGAATCAAAATACAGGGCACTGTTTGAGGAGTCAAGGGATGTAATTTTTTTAATTGACGTTAATGGTAAATTTATTGATGCAAACCAGGCCGCAGTAGATCTTTTTGGTTATACCAGGGATGAAATCCTTGAACAAGGGCTCGATACCCTGTTTGTGCAACCTGATGAATTGACCTCTTTACAGAGGAAAATAGAGTGTGACAACTATGTAAGGGAGATGGAGGTCAGGCTAAAGAGCAAAGATGCCAAACAGTTGATATGCCTTATGACCCTGAGTATCCGCAGGGGAAAAAACGGTGATATATGGGGATACCAGGGGATTTTAAGGGATGTAACTCACCAGAAGACCCTTGAAACACAACTCATGCAGGCACAGAGAATGGAATCCATAGGCACCCTGGCCGGGGGAATTGCCCATGATTTTAACAATATACTTTCTCCGATTATATTGAATGCTGAAATGGTGCTGGATGAACTTCATTCTGATGATCCCCTGCGACTCAGTATGCAGGAGATATTTAAGGCTGCTGAACGTGCAAGAGAGCTGGTCAAACAGATCCTAGCCTTTGCAAGAAAGGGGGAAGAGGAAAAGACAGTCATTAAAACATCCATGATAATTAAAGAGGTTATCAATTTTTTACGCGCAACAATACCAGCTACCATAAAAATAAAATATGAGGCAAAAACTGAAAATGATATAGTTCTGGCAGATCCGACTCGAATAAATCAGATAATCATGAATCTTTGCACTAATGCAGCCTATGCCATGAAAGAAAGGGGGGGGACCCTGGAGATAATTCTTGGACATGAAGAGGTTTCAACAGAAATGTCGAGGGGATTTATCGCTCTTGCACCTGGCAAATATGTAAAATTAACAGTAAGGGATACAGGAACAGGCATACCTCCTGAGGTTATTGACAGGATCTTTGAGCCCTATTTTACGACTAAAGGCTTTGGTGAAGGCACAGGGCTGGGTCTTGCTACAGTTCATGGTATTGTAAAGGATTATGGGGGAGATGTTACGGTTAAAAGCAGGGTTAATTACGGGACAGAATTTAATGTCTATCTGCCCTCTGTTGATGCAGAAATGGCCGGGAACGGAAATGAAACAGACCTTGACAGGCTGAGGGGCACAGAGCGCATCCTTTTTGTGGATGATGAAATTTCAGCAGTGGACATAAGTATCAGGATGCTGGGGAGATACGGGTACAAGGTAACAGGCCTGACAGACAGCCAGGAGGCGCTGGCGTTATTCGAAAAAAACCCGGAAGGATTTGACCTTATTATAACAGACATGACCATGCCAAACCTTACAGGAGATGCCCTTGCCACTAAAGTTATGGCTTTAAGACCTGATATACATGTTATCCTCTGCACAGGTTACAGTGACAAGATAAATGAGGAAACAGCCCATAAAATAGGCATCAGGGCATTTGTAATGAAGCCTGTTATTATGAAGAGTCTGGCAAAGACCATTCGGGAGGTTATTGCAAGGAGTTAGGGCACCTCTTTTACATACACTGCAATGATTCTCAGCCATTCCATGTGGATATTTAAGCCATAAATATTATGAAGAGACGCAATAAACTCGTTTGTTAATCTAAAGGTTGTTCGGGAGGGAATAAACAATAGATTCATAAAAGGCTTATTGCGTCTCTTCATAATATTTACAATGGCGGGAACACTATAAAAAAAAAATAGAAATGTATATCAGGAAATTCCTGATTTTTTTCCCTGAAAATGAAATTTAACTCAATTTAACTAAAAATTGATAAGGTTTTTTTTGATGGCGATCTTTGTCAGCTCCACTATTGATTTTACCCTAAGCTTTTCCATTACATTATATTTATGGGTTTCAACTGTTTTAGGGCTGATATACAATTTATCTGCGATTTCCCTGATATTTTTTCCTTCTGCCAGATACTTGAAAATTTCCTGTTCCCGGGGACTCAGGCTCTTATAGGGGTCCTCTGGCTTTTCTATATCTTTAAGCAGTATGTCAGGGATCATTGAGCTGACATATGTCTCGCCACTTGTTACTGCTTTCAGGGAAAGTATGAGGTCTGATACCGGGTCTTCCTTGAGGACATAAGCTGATATGCCTGCCCTGAAGAGGTCAATAACCAATTCGTTTGATGAATGCATGGTGTAGATTACAATCTTAATATCCGGGGCTGTTTTTTGTATCCTCTTTAACACTTCAATGCCGCTCAGGCCCGGCATGGAGATATCCAGAATCATTACGTCTGGCTTCAGGGCTTCAGCAATCTTCAATGCCTCATAACCATCTGTGGCCTCTCCTATAATTTCAAATTCAGGGCTTTTGCGCAATGCACTTTTAATGCCCTCAAGAACTACCCTATGATCATCAGCCAGTATGATTTTTGTCTTAGCCATTCATTCATCCATCATATAGCAATTCATGTGGAGAGATTTCAATTAAACCGGGATTTCCACAGACACATAGGTGCCCTTTTCTTTTTCTGATTCAATTCTGAATTCTCCATTTTGCTGCTCAGCCCTCTCCTGCATGATAAGGATGCCGAAGGGGCTTTGCCCCTCTTTATATTCCATTATCCTTTCCGGGTCAAAACCAGTCCCGTTATCTTCAATGCTAAGGGCTATTTTATTATCTTTCATAACAAGGTTGACATGGACGGTGGTGGCATGAGTGTGTTTGACTATGTTATTCATCGCCTCCTGAGTGATTCTGTATATGGCAAGCTCCTTTTCCTTCCCAAGGGTTGATGGTATATTGTGGGTAAAGAGATTTATATCCATGCCTGTACTCTCCTCAATATCACTTAATAACTCCTTAATGGATGATACAAGGCCAAGGGTCGAAAGAACACTGGGTTTAAGGCCACGTGAAATATCCTTTATATCCCTGATTGCCTGAATTGCCCTTTCCCTGCTTTCAATAATTTTCTGCTCAATATCAGGGTTATGTGGGCTTACCTGCCCCTGGATAATCTCAAGGTTAATCTTCAAGGAGGTAAGTATTTGACCTATGTGATCATGCAGTTCCATGGCAACCTGTTCACGGTCCTTTTCCAGCAGATCTATAAGTCTCTTTGACAGCATCTTTCTCTGCTCATGCTGTTCCCTCAATTTCTGGTTGACAGCCTTCAGCTCATCCTCCCTTTTCATAAGGGCATCCGCCATATAATTGAAGGACTCAGCAAGCAAACCTATCTCATCCCTTGTTTCAACTGAGATCTTTTCAGCAGCAAGCCCCCTGCTGAGGGCATTTACACCATCCATCAACCGGTTAAGGGGTTTTGCCATGCTTTTAGCTATAAAATAAGAGGCTAAAAATGAGGCTGCCAAAAAAATTATAAGCAGAATCAGGTTTGTAATCAGCAGCTCTTTTCTCTGTCTGTTTAATATCTCCTTGCCAACCTTTACCATTGCATAACCTATCAAACGGTTATTTGCCTTCTGTGGAATATCATCTAATCCGGGAGACGGTGTCAAGGCATAGTCTGATCTTGATAGTATGGGGGCCCAGAACTCGAATCCATCCCTGTTTTCAAAATAAACAGGGCCCATCACATCCCTGATTTTTTTCAGCACTTCACTATTAATGATATCTCTTTGCTCATCTGCATTGCCATTTTCTCTTTCCTGTTTTCTGTATTCCTTTAACAACCGGCCTTCCATATTGAAAACTGAAACCTCCAGCACCTCATCCTCATTTGAGATGGCCTCAACCGGGGTATCCAGCATATCTTTATTCTCTGCAAAGACACCAATTCTTGAATTATATGCAAGCGCCTTTACCTGAAACAGCCCCTTTTTTAGCATGGCCGCATTGAGCAGGCTGCCTTGATGGAAAAGGAATATGCCTGTGAAAAAACCTGAAATGATAAATGCTATTAAACCGAACACAACAAACAGTTTGAGACTGAAGTGTTCTTTGATACTTTTTATAAGGTTTATTTTCATCTCTATCGCTTGAAAATTAGTCTGGATTTCATCTTGATTACCATAGATTCATTGTTCATTAAACAGATTTCCTTTACTGTTGATATATTAAAAAAAAGAAAATCCTTAATGCCCTGGATTCAGACCTTTTTTGTATAACCAGCAGGGCCGATTACCATGCAGGGGCATTCAGTATGATCCCGGACAGGATATCATTATGGTTGCCCCATAAAAAAGGGGGGCAAGTGCCCCCCCTTTTTTATTATGTTGATTCAGAAAACATGGTTCTATGACTGTGACTCTTTTCTGCTCTCCATATTATAATGAACAGGCTCCTTTTCTTCCTTCTTTTCCCAG
>CAYWRH010000190.1:0-6251 GCA_964460435.1 uncultured Desulfatiglans sp. | reverse complement strand
AATGAACTAGAAAATCTGAATGAGACCCAATCTCTTATTTTTAAGATAAAAAAGGACCCCAGGCTGACACGTACAGGAAAAATCATAAGAAAGCTCTCTATTGATGAATTGCCACAGCTATTTAATGTCCTTAAAGGGGATATGTCAATAGTCGGGCCCCGCCCTCCCCTTCCTTCTGAAGTATCAAAATACAGGCTCCGGGACCTTAAAAGGCTTGATGTTACACCAGGGTTAACCTGCATCTGGCAGGTTAGTGGAAGGAGCAATATAGGCTTTGATGGTCAGGTTGATCTGGATCTTCAATACATTGAAAGTCAGTCCATCTGGACAGATATAAAGCTCCTTTTCAAGACAATCCCAGCGGTACTTACAGGGAAAGGGGCATACTGATGGTTAAGAGGGACTGCATATCTGTTTTAGGGATACCCATTGATGACCTGACAATGAATGATGCAGTCGATTCTGTATTCCGGATGATAGATGAATACAGGGAGAGCAGAACCCCTAAATATATAGCGACTGTAAATGTTGATTTTATTACAAATACCATCGCATGGAGCGCTGAACGCCCGCGTCATCCGGAGTTGCTGGATATTTTAAGAGGCGCTGATCTTGTTACTGCTGACGGCATGCCTGTTGTCTGGATATCAAGATTAATGGATTGTGCCCTGAAGGAAAGGGTGGCAGGGTCTGATATGCTCCCTTTTATATCAAAAAAGGCAGCAGAACATAATAAGTCCATATTCCTGTTTGGCGCAAGGCCGGGTATTGCATGCAATGCTGCAAAGATACTTGTTGATAGATATCCGGGCCTTAAAATAGCAGGAACATACTCCCCTGATGTTACAACTGAAGGGGAAGCCATGCTTGATTCCCTTAATGAAGACAAAAAGACCGTTACCATGATAAATGAATCAGGTGCAGATATACTTTTTATTGGCCTTGGCAATCCCAAACAGGAGATATGGTTTAACAGGAACAGGGATAATATCCGGGTACCTGTTTCAATAGGTGTTGGCGGCTCTTTCAGTTTTATTACAGGCGATGTATCACGTGCGCCAGGATGGATGCAGAGGAATGGCCTGGAGTGGATATATAGAATATACAAGGACCCTGTCCGTTTATGGAAACGTTATTTCATCGGTTTTTTCAAACTTGGCACATCCATTTTTCTTCCGATCCTGTTTCACAAGGCAGGAAGGTTGATGTTAAAAATATGGCCTCAGAGATCAAACATATTAAACAGAATCACTATTAATGTCAGACCTGAAGAAAGGGCTGTTATACTTAAGATGCCCTTTAATGCAACAAAGGAATCAATATCGGATATCTGGTCATTCATACCTGATAATATGGATACATCACTTGTTATAGATTTTAATGAGACACGATACATGGATCTTTATGTTATGGGGTTTCTGGTTGATGTATCGAGATATTGCAAGAGCATTAATAAAAAACTGGTCATTACAGGTATCAGACCCTTTATGAATAAAATACTTAAATATAACCGCCTTGGGGATATTGTGAAAGAGCACAATCAGACTGATACTGTAAATATTATTGAAAAAGCCAGCGATATGAGCGGCAACGCCTCTTTTTCATATACCACATCCTTAAAGGAAGATCTTTTTAAAATAGAGCTTTTTGGCAGACTTGATGCGGCAAACCTATCCAGGCTTGATGTACAGTGTCTGATAGAATCCATAGGCGATAAAGACTGTGTCATCAATCTGAAAGGGCTGAAATTTGTAGACAGCACCGGCCTTACGTTCTTTATCAAAATAAAAAAACATCTTTCCATGCATAATAAAACCCCATTTATATGCAATGCCAGCAAGGATATCATGCAGATATTAAACATTATGAAACTGAATAACCTGTTCAAGGTTATACCTGATTTTGATAATGACAGATTTCTCTCAAGGGGTTCAATATGAAGGCAATAGTCCTGCCTGCAGATAAACCGGAGCTATTAAGCCCTGTATCAAACTGGACTTCAGATTATCTGATGCCTGTAGTGAATAAACCTGTGGCAGAACATCTGATAGAACTATTGCTTGAAAATGATATAAGGGAGATGATTTTTATACTGAATCATCAACCTTATGAGACTGAACAATACTTCAAGATGGGAGAGAGATGGGGATGCAATATATCCTATTCCCTTGTAAGAGAATATCAGGGCCCAATGGAGGCCATTTCACGCGTTAAAAACAGTATTGAAGATGGTTTTATTATCTTTCCTGTAAACATGATAACAAATCTGGACATTGCCTCCTTTATCAAATTTAACCATGAGACCCTTGCTGACCTCACACTTCCTGTAACACCGGAAGAGTTAAAAAGATCAGGCACCATAAATTTCCGGCCTTTTATAATGAGCTACCGTGCATTATGTCACCTGACAAATGTAAGGGAGAATATCGGCCTTAAAGGTATTATTAATAATTTTAATCATGCAGGTTTAAAATCAAATAGATACATGGCTGAATTCGATTACTGTTTTATCAAAAGCCTGAACGACTATATCGAGGTAAACAGGGCAGTATTAAGAGGAGAGATAAGGGGCATAACTATACCCGGAAAAGAGATAAGAAAGGGATTATGGGTTGGCAGAAATTCCTTTATTGATCCGGAAGCGGAGATAAATACCCCTGTCCTCATAGGAGAAAGCTGCAGCATCAAAAAATCAGTAACAATCGGTGATTCGATCATAGGAGATGGTGTTATTGTTGACAGGGAGTCAAATATAAATAAAAGTATAATCTGTGAAAAGAGCTATATCGGGACAAATACTGAGATAAACGATTCAATAGTTAATCATAATTTTATTTTCAATATCCCATCAATGTCAAACCTTTATGTGAATGATGATACAATCATCGGTAGCATGGAGAAAAATCTTTTCAAAGAAAAACTGGAAAGGGTTTTTAACATAGTTGTGGCGCTGGTTCTATTCTGTTTTTTCTCTCCTGTCATACTGGTTCTCTATATATATCACCTCCTGTGCCCATCAAAAAGATATCTTGATACAATAAAAGGATACGGTGGTTACAGTTCAAGAGATATGAAGGGGAACCCTGAACTGTCGGTATTATCTCAATATCACTTCAAGAGCAGCAATTCATTAATCAGAAAGCTACCGGGTTTAATCAATGTTATCAAGGGCGATATCAGGCTGGTTGGCAACTCTATCATGTCTGAAGAAGAGATCAGCCTGCTCCGTGAGGATTATCAAAAGGCAAGGTTAAATGCGCCAACAGGACTTATTCATTTGTGGGAAACTGAAAAGAACATAGCATCAGCCTGGGAAGAAAGGATTGTATCTGAAAATTATTATGCATCAACGAGTTCATTCAGGGATGATTTCAGGATACTTATCAAATATCTATTTCATATAAAAAACATGGGCGCTTTATATGACCATCACAAAGAATCAGGCTCAGGTATTCTCAGTTAAAATTGAGTTGCACCCAGATATCTGAACAAGATAAAACAGATTCAAATTGACATAAAGCTGCAATTTACCTAGACTCCTCCCACCAGAAAATCAGAAAGGTCTTAATAATCAGGCTCTACTGACTCTTCAACGCGGGACAGAAAGGAAAAATATATTATAATGAAAAGACCGGCCATTTTTCTTGACAGAGACGGCACTATAAATGAACAGATGGGCTATATCAATCACCTGAGCAGGTTTCATATTTTACCTGGAGTGGCTGAGGCTATAGGGTTACTTAATAAAAATAATTACCTTGTTATTGTGGTTTCCAATCAGTCAGGCCTCGCACGGGGCTATTTCTCCCTTGAGCTTCTTGAACATATCCATATATATATGAAAGATACCCTGAAAAAATCAGGTGCAGAAATAGATGCCATTTTCTACTGCCCACATTACCCCAGAGGCAAGATCAAGGAATATGCCATAGAATGTGACTGCAGGAAGCCAAAGACAGGCCTGATTAAACAGGCAATGGAAAGGTTTGATATTGATCTTGAAAAATCATATATGATTGGAGACCATTTCACGGATCTTGAATTTGCCAGTAACAGCGGCCTTAAAAGCATAATGGTAAAAACCGGTTATGGCCTTGGCGAGGTTGACTTTATACTGCCCGGTTTCAGGTGCAAACCTCTGTTTATTGCTGAGGACCTCCTTGATGCTGTGAACTGGATACTCAGGAAATAGGTGTTCTCATACTGGATTCTTTATTGACATGCAACGCCTGACTATTTATACTTCTTTTCCCAAAATGAAACACTTATTATATAAAAATTCAAAATAGAAATCGCCATGATTAACCGCTACAAATCAATGAACAGCTATAAAAGATTTCTGATTTTTCTTTTTACTTTATTTATTACCCTTAATTTATCCTCATGCGGAGGCGGAGGAGGTGATGATAAAAAACCTATTGTCACTTCTCCGGTTACAACACCCAAAGGTTGGCAGCCTGGAGTTTTTGAGGACTCTAACAATTTCATAAATTTGTGTGAATCTCCACGCACTGGAAAGGATGTTGCAGGTTATCCAGTTCCGGATATGCAGGGTACCAGAGAGGATGAGAAAAACTTTCTCAGGTCATGGAGTAATGAAACATATCTATGGTATGACGAGATTATCGATAGAAATCCTGGCGACAGTCATACAGTTCTGGAATATTTCAATCTATTGGTCACAAATGAGACAACAGAAACAGGCAGACCAAAAGACACATATCATTTTGCCTATCCAACAGATGAGTGGATTCTTCTTTCAAAATCGGGCATCTCTGCCGGTTACGGTGCAAATTTTGTCACAATACGCAGAGTGATACCAAGGGAGGTGTTAGTAGCTTATGTTGAACAGGGTTCTCCTGCAGACCTGGCTGGTCTTAAGCGGGGAGACAGAGTCATTGAAATTGATGGCGTCAATCTGGAATATGGTACAGATACAGAGACTTTAAATAGAGGACTTTTCCCTTCTCAAACAGGGGATTCTCATGATTTTATTATCAGAGATATTTCAGGAAATACAATCTCATTAACCATGACCTCTGCTTTAATCAGTAGCACCCCAGTGCCAGTGGTTAAAACAGTAAATACCGAAACAGGGAATGTAGGATACCTGTTGTTTAATGATCACATAGCAACGGCTGAGAAGGGCCTGTATGACGCGGTTAATGAGCTTAAATCGAATAATATAACAGATTTGGTATTAGACCTTCGATACAACACCGGTGGTTATCTGAACATCGCCAGCCAGTTGGCCTATATGATTGGCGGTTCAAATATTTCGAATCTGGCTGTATTTGAAAATATGCGATTCAATAACAAATCCACTTTAACAAATCCTGTAACAGGCCTCCCATTGAGACCTACCCCATTTATTGACAGAACATTGGGATATGATGATGCCCTGCCTGCAGGGTGGCCGCTTCCCAGGTTGAATCTGCCCCGTGTATTTATTATAACAGGTTCAAACACCTGTTCAGCCAGTGAGTCTATTATTAATGGCTTAAGGGGGGTCGGGATAGAGGTTATTCAGATCGGATCTAAAACCTGCGGCAAACCGTATGGCTTTTATCCTCAGGATAATTGCGGTATGACCTATTTCACTATACAGTTTATGGCAGTAAATGCTGAAGGTTTCGGGGAGTATCCGGATGGATTTACACCAAGTAACGCAGGTGGCCTCGGAGTAAAAATTCCAGGCTGTTCAGTCATGGACGACTATGAACATTCGCTTGGTGATCCTGATGAGCTAAGGTTTTTAACGGCGCTTAATTACCGTGCTAATGGCAGTTGTCCTGAACCAAGCGGATTTGATCCAGGGGCAAGCCTCAAATTGATTGATGGGTTAAAAATAGAGACAGATGGCATTATCAATAAGTCTATTGCCCTTAAAAACCGAGTTATGAGCGAATGATTAACAATCAATTTTTCAGATATTGCATAACCCTCTTGACAGTCTAATCTGGTTCCAATTAGAAATATCCTGATTTTTTGGTCATAAATTACGATATAATTTATGATATATATTAATATCCTCTATGTTTGCATCATATTCAAAATATCTTTCTAAGTGTTTTACATTGATCATCTCAGGGGTTGATCATTTGTTCTTAATTTGTAACTACTCACCCCATATAATGATAAGGAATATTGTTTCCGATAAAAAAATATAGTGGATATGTAAAGTAAACATATCTGTAGATAATTTTGTTGACAACATAGTCAATTTTATCTATGCTGTTGATCATGTTTAT
>CAYWRH010000189.1:0-6295 GCA_964460435.1 uncultured Desulfatiglans sp. | reverse complement strand
ATTCCGCAACCCAAGGTGTCTCTTTCACTTCCCAGAGGTAAGGTTTTCTGAAATTTTTTTCTTTTGGCTTAATTCCAGGCTGGGTAAAACCAAAAAGCGGGATCTTGTCCCAGGTAATTTCTCTTTTTGTATAAGGGTCAATAACCCTTAATTCATGGTGTACGCTGGGATCAAATGTATTCTTTGCTATGATTCCAGGATCAATGGTATCAGAGTGGCAATCAGGCCCGATATTCATCATGGAATATCTTTCATCTATCCGGGGAAAACCTTTCTTTTTTCGCATTTTTTCCAATGTTATTTTATTCGATGTTTTTTCCTGTTGTTCAATCTTGTTCTCGTTGGGCATTGCAAAATCTGGCAATATAAAGACAATAGATATGGAAAAAATAAAACATGTTTTTAGATTTACTGTCATGTTATTCTCCTTATTATATTTTCAGAAAACACATTTTCGCAGCCCGGTAGAGACAGATTCTTGTCTAGGCGAAGCTTTTTAACCACCATAGCTTTAGCGAAGGTGGTTAGCGGAGACTGATAAAACCTGTCTCTACAAGTAATCCTAATTTGTGACTGTTGTCCCATATTTGACACCATCAGGGACAGGCACAGGCACATCAACTGTGTAACCATGATCACCTTCTGTGCGTTCAAGGCTATCCACTGCCAGAAAGGCAGTATGTTGCGAGATAAGGTTGTAATTTATTGAGGTTGCTATTATCTCGCTTTTAAGTTTATCACTCGGGTTGTAGGTCTCTCTGTTTGAAAGCTCAGCTATCTTATTTCTTGCCCAGACACTTTGTATCCCTGGGTGTTTGGCTTCACTGTTTTTAGGATCAACATGTACATCAAAACAGGATTCATTCCTGCCCACCTGTCCTTTTATCCTTATCCTACCTGCTGTAGCATTTTTCAATTTTCCGGTTATCATTATGGGGCGACCTACAAACAGATCAGGTATTCTTTTTGGGTAGAGGTCTTCAACCTCAAGGTTTCCCCAGTCTATATCTATATTGGCCATTGCCGGGTGAGTCGCAACATCATAAAAACGATCAACTGCTTCACCTGCGGATTCATCTAAGCCAACATAGGCAACAGCCCCTCTGCCCATTAATGCCATTTGTTCAAGCAGATACCGGTTAACAGAGTTCCCCACACCAAAACTGAATATCCGTGATTCACCAAGCTTTTCATGAATGGCAGCAAGTATCTCTTATTCATTGCCGATATAGCCATCTGTCATGAATGAAACAATACGCAACCTGTTTTTGTCATGGGGAAAATCAAGGGCTGCCTTGATGCCCTCTATCATCATTGTCCCGCCCTCACTGTAAAGTGAATCAAGATACTGAAGACATTTTTTTTACATTCTCAGGGGTTGCTGAAATAGGGTTTGGACCAAGCGATGATGCGCTGGATGAAAACTGAATTATCTGGAATGTGTCGTTCTTATCAAGGTTTTTAAGCGCCCTTGTTACAGCCTCTTTGGCCTTTGAAATGGGCTTTCCGTCCATACTGCCGGAACAATCCATAACAAAAACCATCTCACTGGGTATCCTGGGCAGGTTTTTTAAATTATCAGGTGGCTGGAGGAGAAGAGAAAAATAGGTGCCTTTATCACCCTTATGAACCATCATGGCTGTTTTAACTTCACTCCCTGAAGTTTTATACCTCAACACAAAATCCTTATTTGGTACCCTGTCATTAGGACTCAGTGTAACGATTGCATGTGAAGCGGTCTTTTTATTGACTTTTATGACATGGGAATTACTGTAAACATTTTCAATACTCACACCGGCATCAATATCAACATTAATGGATATATCATGTGCTGAATACTCATCAGGTTTAAGGTAATGAACGTCTGTCTCTTGCCCTGAATTACTATGTGTGCCTCTACCCACAGCGCCTATGCCATTATTGCTTCCGGGAGGGTTAAAGCGAGGCCCAACAACCGTTGGAAATACAAACTCAAACTCGCCATTTTCATATTTAAGGGGATTGAAGAAGGTAATACTAATATCAATCCTTTTTCCGGGCTCAATATTTGCAACACTCTGTTTAAAATTATTTGGACGCTCCTGTGTTAAAAGAGAAGCCCCGTATCCCTGTTCCTTTGCATATTGATATATTCTTTTAGCCTCCTCCTTTTCACGTATAAGTCCCCGGATCTTCCGGTCGCCAATGATCATAACAAAATCGGTTACTGCTGCATTCTGAGGCAATGGGAACACATAAACGGCCTCAATCTTCTCACTGTAGGGGTTATGATATTTTTGAAGCACATTTACTGTAGCTATATAACCGGATATGTGTGCATCAACACTGGTATGTTCAAGGGGCAGGATCACCTCACTTTGACCAGGAAGAGAACATACAAGCTTTGGGGATTCAGTCTTATATTCTTCACCTGTAACTGAAGGGTTCTTTTCAATTATCCAGAGTTCAGAGCCAAGAGCTGTATCTTTCAAGGTCAATTTTAATTTTTCTAAGCTCCGCGTCCGTCTTTTAATGTCTGATTCTTCTCTGAATCGTCTTCTTTCTGAACTCTCTCCTTTTGCTTTTGTTATCACAATCTCTTCAAGCGTAAACTCATCTGGTCCATCAATTGCTCCACTTCTTGCTTCTTCATATTCTTCTGTTAAATCTTCTGCATATTCATCCTGTCCATTATCAGACGGGTAAATCACTCCCGAAATCGTTAGATCATTATTTGAGGCATCTTTTTTTAACTGTATTTCAGCCTTTTTTTGCTGGCATCCTGAAAATATTTGCAGATATAAAAATCCAAGTAAAATGACAAAAATTAGTCCCAGGCATTTCCGTTTCATAATGATCCTCCTGATATTAGTTTGTTGTTATCTATTCTCAAAACTCTGCCTGTTGTTAAAATCTATTTTAACATTGACCGGGATGCTCATTCCCCCGGGTTTTGCTGCTGCCATTGGTTCTGTATTGAACTTAAATGGAGGGCACCCGGTTGTCTGGAGATGAAGTATCGCTACCCTTGAACTGCCTTTTTTCGCCTGCATATCATCACTTACAAAGGCAGCTATAATTATATGCCCGCCTTCAAGCCCAGCCTGGTCATAAAATGGGGGTTTCTTAAATCCTTCAGTTCCACCCTCAAGGCCCACTATCTTTATCTTTTCTTTGTCATACTTTATATCTATCTGGTAGGCGGCAAGTGCATCTTTGTTGCTGTCAACATATACATCAGCAGTACTGAAACTGATTTTTCCTTTACACTCTTCTTCCTCTATATTTCCTGCCAAGGTGGAACCAGATACAATAAAAACAAATGATATTATGAGAAAAAAGACTTTCATCATACCTCACTCCTTTTCAGAGATACTGCTGTGTATGCTACATCATCTATATCCTCATTATTAATCAATCCATCCCTGTTCATATCAAGTTGTTTTGAAGTGGCTGTACCGTTCACCAAGCTTTTATTAAGTAAATATGCATCAATGATGTCTATCCTTCCGTTTCCATCAATGTCTTTTACTGATGGAGCGGATATGGATTCAAGATTTTCTTTTATAGAGTTATTGACGTGGATTTCTGTACTGACCATCTTCAGGCCAGGTTTATCATGCTTTAATGCACCAACAGCGGGCTTTATTCCGGTAGGCTGGTTATTGTTAACTGCAAAATATTCTTTTCCATCCTTTTTCTCAGATAGTACTGCCGGTACAGTTGTAATATGTTTACTCAGGATTTTTTCTGCTGTTTTATCTTTTTCATAGAGAAGATTGATTGACACTACGCATACAAGAACTCCCATAACGGCTGCTGCAGCCCATTTGTAACGCGGGAATAAATGAACGACTTTACGATCTCTCCTGCTCTCTCTGCTTTTTTCTCTTATATGTCCTATCACAACATTGTCAACTGATTCAGGTATCTCAGCAGGATCAGGTCTTGCTGCCTTGAACAGCCCTGCGATTTTTCCCAGATCATCCATCATATCATTGTCAGGTGAAATTACTGAATCCTGTTCTTCACCTGTCCGGTATGCTTCCATATCTACCAGGGAATGATCTTCATTTTCTTTTATATGTTTTTCATTCGTCATATCTTTACCCTTTAAATGGTTAAGCGCATGAAACCCAAAAAAGGTTCCATAAAAATTTTATTTATCTCGATTGACCAAGAAAATTTCCCTCCCCTCGTGGGAGGGATTAAGGGAGGGGGTATATTTAAGTTATAAATTCTTCCTTAACTTTTTCCCTTAACCGCGCTAACAGCCTGTTTAACCGTGACTTTATTGTCCCTACCGGGACCTTGAATACCTCAGAAATCTCAGCAAGCTGTAACTCATCATAAAATCTTAAGCATACAAGCTCTTTATCTTCCTTTGAAAACCCTTCAAGGTATTCTGATAGATTCTTGAATTCCTCTGTCCAGTTGAGGCTCTCGTCCGGGATGCCTTGAGCAGCCGGATCATCAAGGGGGATTACCTTTCGTTTTTTTCGGATAGTACTGATGGTGATATTTTTAACAACTGGGTAAAGGAAGGTCTTCAGGCTGCTTCGTAATTCAAACCCCGGAAATTTGTTAAAGAAGTAGATAAATACCTCCTGCAAAATCTCCCGGGCATCCTCTTTATCCCCACACAGCCTGAAGGCAAGCCCGAAAACCCATTCCCTGTACCGATAGTAAAGTGAGGTCATGGCAGACTCTTCGCCTTTATTGGCAAGCTTAACGCGCTTGATATCGGAGAGATCACTGTCCATTATAAGATCGAGTATGGATCTTTATCTGTAAGGTACCTTAAAAGGCTTTCTTTTTCAGGATGTTTTTGTATCCAGCTTCTTATACGTTTAATTTCAGCATAATCATCCTTGCCAAACCTTTTCTCGTATACACGTTGGTAGTCTTCTTTTATTTCTACTTGTTTTATTTCTTTCTGCCAGACCTTTGTAAATATTGTATGGGCATCCAGATGAAGACCTGCCTGTTTTAAGGCATTCCATTCATTTTTATCAAACCATAACCCTCCACAGTATTCACAACGATCAAGAGAAAAATCAAGTCCATGCCCGACCTTCTTGCCAAATAAAATACGGTTGCATTCCGGACAGATCTTAAGATTTTTAGTATCCTCAACAGCTATTTTTTGACCATGTGGATTATCTGGAAAATCCACCTTTTGTTTATCACGCCATTTCCAGAATTGATACGAGTTTACCCAGTGTCCGCCACATTGGCTACATAGTCTGGCAATGAGTTGAGGTTCAAGTTGATCAGTGTTGTTGAGTGGGATTTTACATACAGGGCAATTCATAATTTTCTCCTTTAAATTGTTTACTTAATTATTAATCTTACTTGCATAGTTTTTTCTCATTACCTGATAAATATTTCTTCAGTTTGATTTCCACCTCTTTCATTTCCTTTGCTGCCAGCTTTTTATTTACGTTTATAACCCCAGCCATAACCCCATCTGTACCAGTTATAGAAGTAAGGGCTTCCTCCTGATCTAACACCCTGATAGATGACATTTGCCAGATTCTCATCATCTGTTTTTTCCTTTAAACAATCTCTCAGGGCCTCATCTGCCTTTAAACGCTCATTTGCTGTGCCACACCGCCAGTAAGAAATATCATGCTCAAAACAGCATTAACACCAGCTCTTCTCCAGTATAAGAGAACTATCAGGAAAAAGTGTACACCCGCCACTTTCAATTTCCTTAATCTTTTACAGATCATTGTTACACTCCAGTATGATCATAACCAATATTGTTATCATGAGGATTCGTAACATTTCTTCTTCTCTACAGAAATTTTTTCATATCGGGAGCCAAGAATAGGAGCCTCTTTGCCTCATCTGACTCTGTGCCCATAAGCGAAAAATCCTGATATTCAAACCCTGGAGCAACAGAACAGCCCACAAGGACAGTGCTTGATACAGGCTCTGCTGCCTGCCACAAACCCGCTGGTACTACATGACAAAAATTATTATTACAGGCTGAAAGTACCACATGCTCTGGGGAATTACCTGACCCATCCCATATATAAAGGTTAACCTCATCACCCTGGTAAAGGTTCCAGACCTCATCTGATGCAACCCTGTGAAACCTGCTAACTTCGCCCGGGTTAAGTGAAAAGTAGATATGGGTAAGCGCAGACCGTCTAACGCCTGTAACGGTTGTAACTTTTGCAGCAGATCTGAAAATTTCACAGAAGCGACCACCCTCCGGGTGATCAATTAAATCAATCGGTTTCATAAAAAACTAATCTCCAGTTTGGTTTATTTTAAAGGCTTTTGAGGATTAATATGTTTAATACAA